>JACCXG010000320.1 GCA_013697225.1 Acidobacteriota bacterium | reverse complement strand
GCGGAAGCCGGCCCCCGTGCCGAAATCGAAGCGGCAGCCAAGGCGTTCGAAGACTTCCAGCAGATGGACCGCCGTGCGCGCAACTACGTGCGCAACGGGCAGCGGCTGCTCGCGTCCGACCTGGTGTTCTCTGACGGGATCGACAAGATCGATGCGGCGCTTGCCGCGCTCGCTCGCGGGGAGGAGGAGCATCTCGGCGCAGCAGAAGCTGCCGCGGGGGAGAGCCGGCGCGGCGAGCTGATGGCGTTGGCCGCTGCGGCGACGGGCGCGCTGCTGGTGGTCTTTGCGCTGGTCCCACTCCCTGCAGCGCCCGCCCCGGTGTCCCCTCCCGCGGGGCGAGCCGCGGCCTCACCACAGGCCGGTGCCGCGGACCGTCCACGGCGCGCCGGATCACCAACACAAGCGTCAGCCACGCCTTCAGCCGAGCCGGTTCGTGCTGCCCATCCCGCCGCCGAGCGCCATGCGGGCCCGCCGCCGGGCCCTGCTGTGGATCTCGCGGGGATCGCGGCGCTGTGTACCGACCTCGGACGCGTGCTCGACCTGCAGGCACTTCCAGCGGTGCTGGCCCGCGCCGCTGCGCTCCTCGATGCTCCCGGTATCGTGCTCTGGGTTGCCGACCGTGATGGCCGGGAGCTGACGCCGGTGCTTGCGCATGGGTATCCCCAGCAGGTCCTCGCCCGAATGGGAACGATCCACCGCGACGCAGGGAACGTCACCGCCGCTGCATTCCGCACCGGCCTTCTGCAGACCGTTGCCTCCAACGGCGAATCGACCGGCGCCATTGCGACGCCGCTCATTGGACCAGATGGCCCCATCGGCGTGATGGCCGCGGAGGTGCTCCGCAGTGGCGAGCGCCAGGACGCGATACGCGCGGCCACCGTGATCGTCGCCGCGCAGCTGGCCACGTTGATGGGGCCGCCCGCCGCGCGTGGCAACGCTGAAGCGGCCGGCGCCTGATCAGCCGCCGTGCCGTGCTGTCGTCACACGGTCGACCGCACCGTCCGCCGCCTCTCCTGTCGCGTCACTTTTCCCTCCAGCGTCAGAACTTTCCGCTCCCGAATCACGCTCAACGTGAACGCCTCGTCGTCCTCGAGGGCCTGAACCCGCCGGCGCACGTCAGCCGGCGCCGTGACGGACTCGCCGTTCACCGCGGTGATCACATCGCCTGCCCTGAGCCCCGCCTTTGCGGCAGCAGAGTCGTCGTTGACCGAGGTGACCAGCGCACCCCCTTTCGCACCAAAGTAATCCGCCAGCTGGGGGGAAAGCGCCCCCACCGTGATCCCGAGCGCGGCCCCCCCGGACCTGCCGAACTCCAGTTCCGGAATGGCAGGTCTGGCGGGTACACCCGGCGTCGGGGGTACGGGAGGTACGGGAGGTACGGGCGGAACCGCAGGTGCAAGGCGCGACCGCAGCTCGCGCCCCCATTCACCGAGATCCTCGAAGCCATCGAAGCTCAGTCGCCCGCCTTCCCCCGGCGTGACGGACACGGTGGTGCGCTGTCCGTTGCGAAGGAGGGTGGCCTCGACTGGACGCCCCGCCGGGGTCTCCTGCACAACACGGGTCAGCTGGCGCACGCTTCGAATCCCCTCCCCGTCGAACGCGACGATCACGTCTCCCTTCTGGATCCCCGCTTTCGCCGCCGGCCCGTCAGCCCTGACCTCTTCCACCACGACCCCCCGGGCCGCCCCCGCCGTGCGCTTCGCGTCGGCGTCCTCGACCTCACGGACGGACACGCCTATCCGGCTTCCTCCAGTAAGGATCTCGATCGCCCGCGGCGCGGTTACGACTCGCGCCTGCCCCGCCACAACCGGCGTCCCGACCGCCGCCACTCCCACGACCGCCGCAATCACCGAGCCCCGCGTCCAGGCTGTCATCATTCGTCTCCTTGAGGTCCGCTTTCGACTTGATGTCTCGATCTAAAAGGGCGCCCTCGCAGACTAAAAGGGTGCCCTCGCAGATGTCTATGTCTTGCCGCATGAGCCCCACTACGGAGTCGCTGCGCTGGAACGGACCTCGGTCGTGCGAAGTGCCAGGCGCCACGCCGCAGCTTCGGAGTCCGTGCGAACCCGCTGCACCGGAACCCCATGTCGTCGCAGCACCCAAGGCAGAACCCTGGAGAACCCGAACCTGAAGAACCCCGCAGAACCCCGTAGAACCCCGTTAGAACCCCCGCCCGTGAAGGTGAGACGCCCTGGTGGGCAGGAAGGTTGAGAGGCCGGAGGCGTCACGCATTGAGGTCATCGCGTCACCGGAAAGAGACGCCGTCAGAGATGACCACGCGGATTGGCCGACGTTTCCGCAGGTACGCGATTTGATGTAGACGGCAGCGGTCGCGCGGAATCAACGGGGTGCGTTAACTCAGGCAGGCGCTGGCATCGCCGTATCCCGTCTTGCACGTTGTCCGATTTCGCGCGGCCACTTATTTTTTTCCGGCAGGATGTCCCGCCGGCCGCACGGGCGTCCCCGCAGGCGCCAGGGAGGGTCCCATCATGTCGCACCTGCACGTCGCCCGCTTCGGCGCCATGCTCGCTCTCGTGGCGATGCTTTCCGGGTGTGCCCTGGCCGTGAGGCGCCCAAGCGTGGCCGAGCTCAAATACAACCCCGGCCGATATCACGACCGCACCGTGGCTATCGAAGGGGTGGTCACCAGTTCGTGGGGGGTGCCGCTCGTGCCGTTCCGGATGTACAAGGTGAACGACGGAACCGGAGAGGTCACCGTACTCGCAAACGACGGCCGCGTACCCACCACCGGTGCCCGGGTGCGCGTCAGGGGAAAGGTGAGCGAGGTGGCCACGCTCGGCGGGCGCGCGGTCGGCCTTCACATCCAGCAGCGGGACGTGAACTTCAGGCGGTGATCACGCGGATCACGCGGGTTACAGCGTGATCTTCACGGCGACGGCGGTCATGTCGTCGTTCGATGGCGTCTCGCCGCGCCAGTCCGCCGCCGCGGTGAACACGGCGTCCACGATCCCGCGGGCGGGCAGGTCACGCGAGGCGCGGACGACCTCCACCACACGGTCCGACGTGAACTCCTGGCCTTCCGCATTCATGGCTTCGTACACACCGTCCGTGCAGAACAGCAGCACGTCGCCGGCGTGCAGCGCGAACGTGACCTCGTCGTAGGTCGAGCCCTGGAACGAGCCGAGCGGTACGCCCGGGAGCTCTATCTGCGCGCAGGCATCTGCCGTACACCGGATTGGGTACGGCAGCCCTGAATTCGCAATCGTGATCGTCCGGCGCTTCAGATCGAGGATCGAGTAGCAGAGGGTGCAGTAGTACTCCTCCAGCTGACGCTGATGGAGGATCGTGTTGACCGACGAGAGGACGGCCGCCGGGCTCGAGCGTTCCGGCAGATAGCGCCCCCTGAACGTACGGCCTCTGACGAGCTCCGCCGCAAATGCGCTGTAAAGGGCTGCGGGAACGCCCTTACCCGAGACGTCTCCCACCGTCACGACAAGGGTGTTCGACTCTGGGGCCAGATACTCGTGAAAGTCGCCGCCGAGCTCCAGCGCCGACGCGAATGCTGCCGCGAGATCCACTCCCTTCAGCCGCTTGGGCGGCCCTGGCTGCAGCGCCGCCTGCACGCGCTGTGCGAACCGGACTTCCTTTTCCAGACGCTTCCGCGTGGACACGACTTCTTCGTACAGGCGGGCGTTCTCGATGGCCACCGCCGCATGGCTGGCGAGCAGGGTGAGGATCTCCACTTCCCGCTTGGAGAACGCGTCGAGCTCCGGGCTCTCGAGGTCCACGACGCCGATGCAGCGATCCTTGATCAGCATGGGGATCGCGAGCTCCGACCGGACATCCGGCACCAGGGCGATGTACCGCGGATCCTGTGACACGTCGGCCACGAGCACCGCTTCCCGGTGCAGCGCCGCGTAGCCGACAAGACCCTCGCCGAGCCGGACACGGGGGACCTGCACCATCTCGCCGTAGTGCACCGCGTGCTTCATCTCGAGCTCACCCTGCTCGTTCAGCAGCAGGATGCCCAGGGTGCGGTAGTCGATCACCCGCTTCGCGAGCTGCGCGATTCGTGTAAACAGCTCGTCGAGATCCAGAACGGCGGCCACCTCGCGCCCGATTTCGGCCAGCGTTTCGAAGGCGTCCGCATCCAGCCGGCTGCGCTCGTACAGGCGCGCGTTCACGAGCGCGACGGCTACATGCGCGGCAAACTGCGTGGCTATGGCGACGTCGCGGATCGTGAACTGGTCCCGCTTGCTGCTCAGGATGTTCAACGCCCCGATGGGACGGGACTTGTGCAGCAGCGGGACGACCAGCTCCGACTGCATCCCGGGAACGAACTCCACGTATCGCGGATCCCCGGCTACGTCGTTCACCAGCAGCGGCTGCTCGCTGAGCACCGCGGCCCCGACCAGGCCGACACCCGGCTTCAGCCGCACGGGCGCGCCAGTTTCAGGATAACCAACCGTGTACGCGCTCCGCAGCTCGCCGCGCCGCTCGTCGAGCAGGTACACCGCGAATGCCTCGACCGGAATGAGCCGCCCGATCAGCCGGGGAATCTGCCTGAGCAGCTCCTCGAAATCGAGGACCGCCGTGACCTGGCGGCCGAGATCGAAGAGCGCCGTGAGGAGCTCGTGTTCGTGGGGGTCCGAACGACTTGGCGCCGGAGGCGGAGCATCCGGAGTGTATCCGTGGGTCACTGGAGGGGAGAATGGTCCTTCCGGGCGCGGGAAAGCCTCCCGCGCGTCCCCGGATTATACTTGCAAAATCACATGGACCTGACGCTTCCGCTCGATTACTCCGCCATCGAACGCATCCTGCCTCACCGGTATCCGTTCCTCCTCGTCGACCGGATTACAGAGCTCGAGCCGGACACGCGCATCGTCGGAATCAAGAACGTCACGCTGAACGAACGCTACCTGGCGCACTCAGGGGACGGCCCCCCCGTCATGCCCCCGACGATCCTCACCGAAGCGATCGCTCAGGTGGGCGCCATTCTCATCCTGGCCAAGCCGGAGAACCGTGACAAGCTCCCGTACTTCCGGAGCATCGAACGCGTCCGCTACAGGCGGCCCGTGCACCCGGGGGATGTCGTCGAGATCGAGGCAACCGTGATGCGGCTCCGGAGCCGCGTGGGGGAGCTTCGCGGCATCGCGCGGGTCGACGGGAAAGTCGTCGTGCAGGGACGCATGACGTTCGCGCTCGGGCTGCGCAGTGAATCCGGGGTTCCCCCCGCCTGATCATCTCCCCCGCGGGACGGGAACGATCCGCCGAGCCGTGCCGCTTGCGCCCGTGCGGACTACGGCCACGCCAAGAAGCACCAGGGCGGCTGCCAGCGCAATCCGGAGATCGAATGGCTCGGCGAGCAGCAGAACGCCGAGCGCAACTGCAATCACCGGGTTGATGTAGGCGTACAGCGAGACGAACGACACGGGCAGATGGCGGAGGGCGTAGGTGTACGCGACGAAGCCGCCGAGCGCGCCGACGGTAGACAAGTAGATGAACGCGGCTGACGTGCGCCCGTTGATCCCGAACTGCGGCCACTCCCCGCGCAGCGCACCGACAGCCGTCAGCATGAGCCCACCCGCGAGCATCTGCAGCGCCGTTGTACCGAGCAGATGGTCCTGCCGGGAGAACCGCCGCGAGTAGGACGAACCGAGGGACCAGCCGAGCGCGGCCACCTGCAGAGCGACGATGCCGATCAGAAACCGTCTGCTGTCGTCGGTCTGGATCGTCAGCTCCGGCCACACGAGCACGAGGATTCCGGAGAAGCCGACGGCCAGCCCCAGCAGTGTCCGCCCTGTAAACCGTTCCCCGCCCACGCTCCTTTCGACGCCAGCCATCCAGAAGGGGGCGGTTGCCACCATGACGGCCGCGATCCCGCTGGGCACCCACTGCTCCGCGTACGCCACGCCGCCGTTGCCAACGAACAGCAGCAGGAAGCCCATCAGCGCAATCCCGCCCCACCGCGAGGCAGGGGGCAGCGGCTCTCCCTTGAACCGCATGTAGACCACCAGCAGCGTCCCGGCCACAAGCCACCGGAAGCCAGACATCAACGCCGGCGACATCGTCTCGAGGGTGATGCGGATGCCCAGATAGGTCGTGCCCCAGATCAGGCACACGGCGCCCCAGGCGATGTAGGCGAGGCGCTTCTCGCGTGTCGTGGCGACCGCCGGCGCAGATGTGATCACAGGAACTCGAACGTGCCGCGGCCGAGCCAGGCTCCGCCATCTACGGTCAGCACGTCTCCCGTGACGAAGCCGGAGTGGTCAGAGACCAGGAAGGCCACGGCATCCGCCACTTCCTCCGGCTCTCCCCATCGCTTCAGGGGAACCCTCTCGATGATGCGCTGTCTTGCTTCCGGAGTCCCCCACAACTGCTTCGCCGCGCCATCGGACCGGATCGGCCCTGGCGCCACGGCATTGACGCGGATCTTGTGGGGCGCCCATTCGACCGCCAGCGTCCGGGTGATCGACATGACGCCCGCTTTGGCGGCCGCGGAATGGACAGTGCCCGCACTGCCGGTCCACACATAGTTTGCCAGGATCGACACGATGCAACCGCCGGCACCGCGGGCGATCATGTGGCGGCCCACGGCGCGCGAGCAGTAGAAAGTGCCGTTCAGCACGATCCCCACCACGGCGTTCCATCCGTTCGGGGAAAGCTCCTCCGCGCGGCAGATGAAGTTTCCGGCGGCGTTGTTCACCAGGATATCGATCCGTCCGAAGTGCCGCAGCGTGCGCTCGACGAGCTCGTCCACCTGTTCGGGGTTCCGGACGTCGACCTGAACGGTGAGCGGATCGAACCCGGCCTGGAGCAGTTCGGCGCAACCGGCCTCCAGGTTGGCGGAGTTGCGGCTGCCGATCACGAGGCGTGCGCCAAGCTCTCCCAGCCGTTTGGCAACGGCGAGACCGATGCCCGTGCCGCCGCCGGTGACGATGGCCACGCGGTCCTTCAGCGTTCCTGGTGAGAACATCGATTCAGATTACCGGCGGCTCCGCCGGCTTGTCCATCGCGGTGTTACCATACGGCGCAGATGCGGACGGAGCGGCGCGGCCACGCAGGCTCTCCATCCTGATGATCCATGCTTCCTGACACGACGTCCCCCGGACCCCCTGTCGAGGCGTTCACCCGGCTCTTCGAGGCAGTTCACGAGGGTGTCTACATCGGCGTGCTCGACACGGCCGCGACGACGACGGTCTCTGCCAACCCCTATCTCAAGCTGATGTTCGGCTACGCCGCCGACACGCCGCCTTCAGATGTACGGCCGTTCGAAGTCGAGCGGTTCGTGGATCCTCAAGCTCGGGACCAGTTCCTCGAGCGGCTGCGGCGGGACGCAACCGTCACCGACTACCTGCTCCGGCTCCGCCGCGCCGATCGTTCCCTCGTCTGGATCGAGGTCACGGGGCACGCGGAAGGGGGGGCGGACGGCTCGATGCTGATCGAAGCGCTGATGCGTGACGTGAGCGAGCGCAAGCGTCTCGAGGATCAGGCGCGGGATCTTTACCATCAGCTGCTCCAGGCAGAAAAGCTGGCGGCGCTCGGCCAGACCATCTCAGGCGTGGCCCACGAGCTGAACAACCCGCTCGCCACCATTCTGACCTGGGCCGAACGGCTCTCCCAGCGCCAGGTCGACGACCAGACGCGCCGGGGCCTCGACATCATCCTCGGCGAGTCGGAGCGGGCGGCGAAGATCGTCCGCAACCTCCTGACGTTCGCCCGCAAGCGCCACACCACGCGCGCCATGGTCGATCTCAATCAGGTCGTACGCGAAACGCTCGCACTGCGACGCTACGAACAGCGGCTCACCAACATCAGCATCATCGAAGCGCTGGCGGCCGGGCTTCCGCAGGTCTTCTCCGACCCGCATCAGATTCAGCAGGTCCTCCTCAACCTGATCATCAATGCGGAGCAGGCGATGATCGGCGCGCACGGCCGCGGCACGCTCATCATCCGCACCTGGCACGACCTCCACAAGGACGCCGTCGTCCTCGAGGTGCACGACGATGGGCCCGGGGTGCCTGAGGAGGTGCAGCCGCGGATCTTCGATCCGTTCTTCACGACGAAAGAACTGGGAAAGGGGACCGGGCTCGGACTGACGGTCGCCTATGCGATCGTGCAGGAGCACGGGGGGCGCATCAGTGTGAAATCGGAGCCGTCGGGCGGCGCCACGTTCAACGTCGCGCTGCCGGTCGGGGCGGCGTCGCTGAAGCCGGTCACGTCGGTGGCGATCGAGCGCCCCGCGAATATCGGCGCTGGCGCGTCGGTGCTCGTCGTGGAAGACGAGGCCGCGTTAGGGGCTGCCGTGGCCGAAGCGCTGGCCGACGCGGGGTTCACGGTGCACATGGCAAACGACGGGCTCGAAGCGCTGGCCCGTGTCAGAGCGCAGGCCTACGATCTCATCATCTGCGACCTGAGGATGCCGCGGCTCGACGGCACCGCGTTCTACAGGAGGCTTGAAGCGGAGCACGCGCCGATGGCGCGCCGCGTCCTGTTCGTCACGGGAGACGTTGCGGGCACCGAAGCCGAACGGTTCCTCGAAGAGACCGGCTGCCGCTGGCTCCCGAAGCCGTTCCGGCTGAAGGATCTGCTCAGGGTCGCGGGGGAGATGCTCGGGTGAATGTCGTCGCCTATGCGCCCGCAGCCAGCCTCGACTCCTCCGGTCTGGGCCGAGGTCTCATGACCTGTGCGGCCGGCCGTTTGTACGGCAGCACCACAGCAGCCTGGCGATTGCCGTGCGATCGGGCCAGGCGCATCCGGCGGACTGTCTGCTCGAATGCGAGAATCGCGGGCCTGAGCGCCTGCGCCACTTCCTGTGCCGACGCGTCGGGACTGAACGCCCGGCGCAGCCGCTGGATGGCCCGCGCATGAAGCTGTGAAACCCTCGACTCGTTCACTCCGATCTCGGCGCCGATCTGCTTCATCGTGGCTTCGCCGTAGTAGTAGAGTGCCACCACTCGACGTTCCCGGGCCGGCAGCGACGCGATTGCCGCACGGACGCGGTTTCGCACCTCTTTCTCCTCGAACGCCTTGTCCGGCGCCTGCGGTTCAGAAGGGACCAGAGCGGCCGGCAGCATGGCGCCGTCAACGTTCTCGCCAGCCGACAGCGGGGACGTGGACTCGATCGTGTGAATACGGACAATCGTTCGGCCGAGGCGCGCCTCGTCGCATCCGACGCGCGCGGCGAGGTCCGCCAGTGAAGGTTCGGCGCCAAGCTCGCGCCGCAACTCTTCACGTGCCGTCTCGAGCTGGCGCCGCTGACGCCTGACGCCGCGCGGCCAGGCATCGCGCCTGAGCGCGTCGATCATCGCCCCGCGGACACGCCGCTCCGCAAACGTCTCGAACTTGATCCCCCGCGACTCGTCGAACCGGCAGGCGGCATCAATCAGCCCCAGCATGCCGTCCTGCACCAGGTCCCCTATGTCGATGGAATGCGGCATGGAGGACGCGACCCGGCGGGCAAGCGACTCGACAAACGGCAGGCCGGCGGCAATCCGCTCCCGCTGGCTGGATTCAAGGGGCTGACGCATGGGAACCTCATCGTGCGCCTCTGCCCCTGCGTGCGGCAGGGGCTTCCGTGACGGCCTGGGCCGCGCGGGGACGCGCGGGGAGCATGCGCAACGGAGATACCATCAGGAAAGCGCAACAAAAGCGAATGAGGAGAACCCGCCACTTCAGACGGTAAGCTGCCCTATCGCAGTGGTTTAGGGAGATCCAGGCAGTGTCAGCACCGGCACTTTCGTGCAGAAGCTCACCTGAAGTGTCAATAGTTTGACAGAACGCAAAGCCTCCGGTGTCAAATCTATGGCGTGCTCCGCTTGCTCTGCAGCCGGATCTCCCGGGCTGTCGACAGAGCGTCGAGCACACCCGAGACTATCTGCCCTGCGCGAGCACGGCTGACATCGTCCTCGAGCTTGGCCTCCAGCAACTCGGCGTTTGCGAGCACAATCCCGAGCTGGTTGTTCAAGCGATGGAAGAGCAACCCGAGATCCGGCGACTCGTTCGGGAGAGACCCCGGGGTCACGTCCGCAGACGGCATCATGAAGCTTCTTTGCTGGCGAGATCCGACGGGCCGGGTTCCCGCCACAGCGTATCCACGAAGATCCTGACCGAGCCCCCCGCCGTTCGGACGTACTCGACCTTTCCGCTGGCAATCCAGTTGTAGATGGTGCGGCGGCTGACACCGACCAGCTCGCACGCCTTCATGATGGAGATAGTTTTGCGATCGTTCATGATCTGCGGCCTTCCAAGGTTCGGTGAGCTTATCGGAGCGGTACGAGTGCTGCTGTAGTGCTTCTGCGGGTGCCGATCAGCACCTGCGATGATTCGTCCCGCGCCCGGCCGGCGAGGCCCCGTTTCGGACTCGATTGACCCTCCTGCGCCGCGGTGTCACAATACCGCCCGCGCCGGTAAATGGCTGATATCAGGAAACATCTGCTCATCGTCGATGACGAGGCGGCGCTGCGGTCGGCTATCGCTGAACGCCTGTCGGATCACGGGTATGCGGTAGAGCAGGCAGGCTCCGGCGAAGAGGCGCTCGAACGGCTCGCCGACTTCGCCTTCGACATTCTCATCTCCGACCTGCGCCTGCCAGGCATCAACGGCCGCGACGTGCTCGATTCGGCCCTCGAGCGGTACCCCGACATAATCGCGATCGTGATCACCGGCTACGGCACGGTGAAGGACGCCGTGGACGCGATCAAGCACGGCGCCGCCGATTTCATCACAAAGCCCTTCCAGTTCGATGCCCTGCTCCACGTGGTCCGGTCCGCCGTCGAACAGCGCCGGCTGAAGTCCGAGAACGCCTATCTGCGCTCACAACTCGAGGATCGCTATCGCATCGACGGCCTGGTGGGCCGCAGCCGTGTCATGCGGGACCTGTTCGGGCTCCTCGAGACGGTCGCCGCCACCTCGAGCACCGTCATGATCACGGGAGAGACCGGGACCGGAAAGGAGCTGGCCGCACGCGCCATCCACCACAACAGCCCGCGCCGTGCGAACCGGTTCGTCGCGCTGAACTGCAGCGCCATCCCGGAGACCCTGCTCGAAGCTGAGCTGTTCGGCCACGTCCGGGGCGCATTCACCGGTGCGATTGGCGCCCGCCAAGGGAGAGTGGAACAGGCGCACAAGGGCACGCTCTTTCTCGACGAGGTCGGCACGATGAGCCCCTCGCTTCAGGCAAAGCTCCTGCGCGTCCTTCAGGAGCGGGAGTTCGAGCGCGTTGGCGATTCGCACACGGTCAAGATCGACGTCCGGGTCATCGCCGCGACGCATTCGGATCTCGGCAGGATGGTCGCGGAGGGATCCTTCCGGGAAGACTTGTTCTACCGGCTGAACGTGCTGCCCGTGCAGCTGCCTCCGCTGCGGGCGCGGCGCGAAGACATCCCGCTCCTCGTGGGACACTTCCTGCAGCGCCTGGCGTCGGAGGGAGGACGGTCTGGTGTGACGGTGTCGCAGGAGGCGATACGCCTGTTGATGGGTTACAGGTGGCCGGGCAACGTTCGCCAACTCGAGAATACGGTCGAACGGGCTCTGGCTTTCAGTCAGGGACGTTCGATACTGGACGTGGGCGATCTCCCCGCAGAAATCCAGAATCAAGCGGGCCCGGCTGAAGGCGCGGACACCGCGCTGCCGGAGGACGGCATCGACTTCGAGCGCTACATCGAAGGGATCGAGCTGTCGCTGATCAAGCGCTCGCTCGAGCGGACACATGGCAACAAGCGCCAGGCGGCGCGGCTCCTCAACCTCAAGCGGACGACGCTGATCGAAAAGCTCAAGCGCCTCGAGCCACACCAGGCAGCCGACTGAACCCCGGCCGGAACATCTCTTGTAGTACGCGTATGCCCCCACGATTTGCTTACTGGACGATCATCGTCGGTGGAAAACCCACGTCGTTCCGCGCCGAGCTGCAGGAAGACCTGCTGCCGACCTTCAAGCAGCTGCAGTCCAGGCACCCTGACGCCACGATGATGTGGTTCACGCGGGGAAAGCTCTGGAGCTCTCAGGAGGAAGCGCAGGCGGCCTACCGCGCGGGACGCGAGCGGCGGACGGCGGAGTGGCGCCCGGGCGGCGAACACCGCGATCCCCGCGCGCGCTTCGACATACCACGCGACGAGCGACGCCGGCGCTTTGCCGAGAGGGCGCGGCGCGACGCCCGCGATGGCGGTCCGCCGGGAGCCCGTCGGCGGGAGCCGTCTGGCCCTGCGCTGCCGGAGGGGCCTGAGGGTCCGGACAATCAGCATCGCGAAAGCGAGGGGCATCCTCCAGAACGGGAGGGTCGCTCACCGGAAGGGGAGCGGTCCGGGGGCGACCAGGGGAGCCGTCCTGCGGATCGTGAGCGCCGCCCGCGTCCGGAGGGGAGATCCGACTGGAGGCCCTCCGGCCGGCCGCGCGGCGAAGGGGATCGGGGGTTTCCGCCACGCGACCGGCAGGACCGCCCTCCCGGGCGCGAGGGACGCGAGATCGGACCGCGCGACCGCGGGAGCCTGCCGCACGGCGGCGGAGGGCGACCACGCGCCGAGGGCAGATCAGACTGGCGCCCCTCCGGGCCCGGGCCACGCGATCGTGACGCGCGGCAGGGCCCGTGGCGGCCACGCGGGGAGGGGAACCGGGGTTTTGGGCCACGCGATCGACAGGACCGGCCGCCGGGGCGTGAAGGGGGCGAGAGGGGGCCGACCGACCGCGGAAGCCGGCCGCACGGCGGCGGGAGCCGCCCCCGCTCCGACGGGCGGCCAGACTGGCGGCCCTCCGGGCCCGCACCCCGCGATCGTGACGCGCGGCAGGGTCCGTGGCGGCCACGCGGGGAGGGGGACCGTGGTTTTCCGCCGCGCGACCGACAGGACCGGCCGCACGGACGCGACGGACGCGACGACAGACCAGGCAGCCGCGCTCGCCCGGAGGGGCGGTCGGACTGGCGGCCCTCTGGTCCGGGGCGCGATCGCGACACACGTCAGCGGTCACAGCCTCCACGGGACGAAGGGCACCGCAGCAGGCCGCCAGGTCGGCCCGACTGGAGGCCACACGACGACCGCGATCGGCGGCCGCGCACTCCCGACCGGCAGGAAGGGCGTCCGCCGACGGACCGCCCCGGGGCCAGGCCTGACTGGAAACGCGACGGTCCCCCGAGGCGCGACTCGACGAGACCGGATCGCCGACCGCCGGGTACGGACTCCAGGGATCGGCCGCGCGGAGGCGGTGCCCCCGATCGGCGCGGCCCATCCAGGCCCGATCAGCGCGGACGCCAGGGCGATCGACGGCCCGGGGCCGGGGGCGGACGCAAACCGGGGGGCGGAAGCCGTGGGGGTGGCGGAGGACGGTCCCGATGATCACTCATCTGGTGATGTTCAAGCCTGGAGCCTCCGTTTCCGGCGAGAGTCGCCGCGCGATCCTCGAGATGGTGCGCCAGGTGGTCAGCGGCTCTCCGACCATCCGGCGCTGTTCCGTCGGCCGACGGGTCAAGCACGGGGTAGCCGGCTACGAACAGACGATGCGCGAGGATTACGAGTACGCGCTGTTGCTGGAGTTCGACGATGTGGAGGGGCTGAAGGCGTATCTGACGGGCGCAGCGCACGATGCAGTCGGCAAGCTGTTTACGAGCGCGTCACTGGCGTACGACTATGAGGTGATGGACCTCGGCGAGGCCGACCGGCTCCTGTAGCGACCTACGCGCACGCCGGCGACGGCCGCTCGCGTGTAACGAAGAAGTCCCGGATCACGTCACGCAGCTGCGGGATGGATTCCGCCGTGTTGATGGCGACCCGGAGGTGCGACCCGTTGTCGAGTCCCTTCGTGTACCAGGAGTTCAGCGCGCGCAGCTTGTTGATGACCCACCGCTCCCGCCCCCGGGCCGGCGCCGGCGCGGTGGGGGCCTGGCCCGGCGCAACGTGGCGGAACCCGTCAGCCTCCTGGGTCTGCTCCTGGAGGAGCAGGTCCACGTACTCCAGCAGGAACTGCCCGCGCTCCTCCAGTGACACCTCACCGGGCGCGCGCCCCTGCGCGAGCGCCGCCGCCTGCGAAAAAATCCAGGGATTCCGGAGGGCGCCGCGCCCGACGAGCACACCGCGAACCGGCGTGTCACGCAGGCGATCGATCATCTGCTGCGGCTCGACGCAGTCGCCGCTGCCGAACACGGGAATCCGAACGCCCGACGCGACCTCTCCGATCAGTTCCCAGTCCGAGAATCCGGAATACGACTGCGCCGCCGTCCGGCCGTGTACGGTCACGGCCGCCGCTCCGGCATCTTCGATCCGCTTCGCGAGGTCCGGCGCGTTGATGGCTGTCGCGTCCCACCCTGCACGCATCTTCACCGTCACGGGGATGCTGACCGCCTGAACCATCGCCCTGACGACCTCAGCCGCGTGCGCAGGTTCGCGCATGAGGCTGCACCCTGCGCTGTGCCTCGCGATCTTGTGCACCGGGCAGCCCATGTTCACATCGACGATGTCGGCTCCCATGCCTTCAACGATCCGCGCGGCGGCCGCCATCCTCGCCGGATCGCCGCCGAAGATCTGAATCGAGACCGGCCGCTCCTCTTCCGTGTACTCCGCGTACTCCAGGGTGCGGTCGCCGCCGCGGACCAGCCCCTCGGAACTCACCATCTCGGTCACGACGAGGCCGCAGCCCCCGCGGCGCTTCACCAGCCTCCGGAAGGCGGTGTCGGTCATCCCCGCCATCGGGGCCAGAGCAAAGGGAGGCGCGAGGTCGATCGAACCGATTTTCGTCATCAGAGAGCCCTCACGTCCGCGGCATCGACTTCGACGCTCACCCCCTGCCCGATCAGGTGCACGCTCAGGATGAGCCGCGCCTGCGACCCCTTTCGCACGAGTCGTCCGGTCACGCCCTTGAGCGGACCACTGACCACAGCCACCATCGACCCCTCGGAAATGAGCGGGCAGGGATCGTATTTGAGCTCGCTCTCGATCAGCGTCCGGATCCCGTCGATCTCCTCGTCCGGGATCGGGGCGATCTCCCCGTTGAAGGAGACAATCCTGACGACTCCGGAGCAGTTCAGGATGCGCAGCCGCTCACCGCCGTCGAAGCGCAGGAAGCAGTACCCGGGGAACAGCGGCCAGTCGACCTTCTTCTTGCGATCCTTCCACCGGCTCCAGCGCGTAATCGTCGGCAGGAACGCCTCGTAGCCTTTCTGCTGAAGCTGCTCGCGGACGCTCTGTTCGTGCCGTGACCGTGTCCATACGGCGTACCACGCATCCGCCATCGTCAGCCCAGAGGCGGGGTCGCCCCTTGGGCGATTAGCTCCTCGTACGCCTTCTGCAGCTCCGCGTTCTTCCACTCGATCAGAGCCTGGCCCCGCACGCGGGTGAGGAACTTGAGGACTTCCTGCCGCTGGCGATCGCCGTGGACGCGTTCGGCCACGAGGTCGCGCACGCTCTCGAACGGCTGCACGGAGGATTCCTTCAGGGTCTCGAGCTTGAGGATCTGGTAGCCACGTGCGGTGCGGATGGGAGGCGTCACTTCACCCGGCTTCATCTTCTGGACGACCTGCTGAAGGGCTTCCGAGAGCTCCCCTACCGTAATGGGCCCGATGAGACCACCGTTCGCCTTCGACGGCGCGGCAGACACCTCGGACGCCACTGCGGCGAAGTCTTCCCCGCCGAGCAGCCGCTGACGGACGGCGGTGGCCGCAGCGCGCGCCTGGTCCTCATCCCCCACGTTGATTCCTGCCTGCCCCTTCTGTGTGGTGGTATTCACCTCGACGAGGATTTCACGAAGGGTCACGTTGGCCGGCTCGGTGAACTCCTGGGGGTGGGCGCGATAGTACTGCCGTGCCTCTTCCTCGGTAATCGTCAGCTTCGAGCCGACCTCCTCGCGCTGGACCTGCTGGATCATGAAGGAACGCTCGACGTTACGCCGCAGCTCGTCGATCGTCATCCCTTCCTGCTTCAGCGCCGCCTCGAACCGCGCGTCCTCTTCCAGGTTCTGCTCACGGCGAAGCGCACCGAGCCATTCCTTGAACTGCTCGTCGCGCAGGCGGTACCCGCGTTCCTTTGCGAGCTGAACCATCAGCAATTCGTCAATCGCTTCGACGAGAATGCGGGGGGTGACCTCCGCCAGCAGTTTGCGAAGCTGCTCGTCGTTCTTCAGCGCCTCCGGTTCGAGATCCTGATTCATCCTCTGCCGCAGCACGGCTATCTGCCGGCCTTCGAGCTCGGTCTTCGTGATGATGTCCCCATTGACCTTCACGAGCACCTGCTCGATGATCTCGGCCCGCATCGGGACGGCGAGGGCAAACACCACGAACAGACATCCGGCGACACGCAATTTATTTCTCATACCTGTTCCTGTCCGGGATCGCCAACGGACCGCCGACGGGCTGCTGCCCCACCGCGCCTTCTGACGCTAAATGCTGGGTAATGAATATCTTACCGCACCGCTCCGCCGGCTCCCAAATCCCGCAGCAGCGCGCCCACACGGGTAAAGACGCCCGTTTCCCCTCGAGGGTCTTCCTTCGCCGGGCGGAGGATCTCGTCGCGGGTAAACCCGGCCGTGACCTCACCTGCACGTGCACGGGCTGTCCACCAGGACCCGGCCGCGACAGCATCCCCCTTTGGCTTGGGACGCGTACCTGGGGCTGCTGGTGCCCTGCGCAGGGGGGCCGAAGGGGCGGCCCTGAGGTCGAGCTTGAGGGTCGCAGGCGGCACGAGTGCCACATCGCTGCGTTCCTGGACAATCCGGAAGAGCCACTGCGGGTCCAGGCGGGCGTCCGGTCGAAACTTCAGGATGACCATCCCGCCCTCGCGGTCGACCGACTCCAGCCCGATACGATCGGCAAGCAGGCGGATGGCCGCGTACTCGGCAAGATTCAGGACCGACGAGGGGGGCGCACCGTATCTGTCGCGGACCTCGTCCATCAGCCGGTCGAGCTCCGCGTCCGTCCGGACTGCCGCCATCCGCCGGTACACGGTCAGCCGCTGATTCATGTCCGGAATGTAGGCGTCGTCGATCCGCAGGTCTACCCGCAGATTCACGTTCGCCCGGACGTCGTCCTCGAGGTCCTCCCCCTTGAGCTCCTTTATGGTCGTTTCGAGCAGCTTCATGTACACGTCGAAGCCCACCGCTTCGATGTGGCCGCTCTGCTCCCCCCCGAGGAGGTTGCCGGCGCCGCGGATCTCCAGGTCGAGTGCGGCTACGCGGAACCCGCTGCCGAGATCGCTGAACTCGCGGATCGCCGCGAGGCGCTTCCTGGCAACCGGCGACAAGCCTTCCTCCGGAGGAACGAGCATGTAGGCATAGGCCCGCCGGTCCGACCGGCCGACCCGGCCGCGCAGCTGATAGAGCTGCGACAGTCCGTACCGATCGGCGCGGTTGACGAGCATCGTGTTGGCGTTCGGGATGTCGAGCCCGTTCTCGATAATCGTCGTGGCGAGCAGGACGTCGTACTTGTGCGCCACGAAGTCCACCATCACCCGCTCGAGCGCGTCCTCCCCCATCTGCCCGTGCGCGATGGCCAGGCGCGCCTGCGGCACGAGCCGTGTGATCAGTGCCCCCAGCGAGTAGATCGACTCCACGCGGTTGTGCACGAAGTAAACCTGGCCGCCGCGCTCCATCTCGGTGGTGATGGCCTGGCTGATCACCGCCTGATCGAACTTCAGCACGTTGGTCTGGATCGACAGCCGATCCTTCGGCGGCGTTTCGATGATGGACATGTCGCGGATGCCGGCAAGCGACATGTTCAGAGTGCGGGGGATCGGCGTCGCTGTCATCGTCAGCACGTCCACCCGCTTCCGCAGCCCCTTGATCTTCTCCTTGTGCGCAACGCCGAAACGCTGCTCTTCATCGACGACCAGTAATCCCAGATCCCGGAACTGCACGTCCTTGGACAACAGGCGGTGGGTCCCGACGATGATGTCCACCTTGCCGGCGGCAAGATCGTCGAGCGTCGCCTTCTGTTCCGCCTTGGTACGGAAGCGGCTGACCATGTCAGCCCGGACGGGAAATGCCGCGAACCGGTTCTTCAGCGTCTTCAGGTGCTGGAACGCGAGGACGGTCGTGGGTGCGAGCAGGGCGACCTGCTTGCCGTCCATGACCGCCTTGAACGCGGCACGCATCGCCACTTCGGTCTTCCCGTATCCGACGTCGCCGCAGAGCAGACGATCCATCGGGGTCGGCAATTCCATGTCGCCTTTGATGTCGGCAACCGCCGTCTGCTGGTCGGGAGTGAGGTCCCATTCGAAGGCGTCCTCGAACTCCTGCTGCCAGTGGGAATCGGGGCTGAAGGCGTGCCCGGATACAGCCTTCCTGGCTGCATAGAGCTTCAGCAGCTCCTCGGCCATGTCGCGCATGGCCTTCTTGACACGCGTCTTGGCCTTTTCCCACGTCGTCCCGCCAAGCCTGTCGAGGCCGGGACGGGCGGCCCCCGTAAAGCGCTGCACCAGATCGAGGCGCTCCACGGGAACGAACAGCTTGTCGTCGGCCGCGTAGCGGAGCTCCATGAACTCCTGCGGGTCGGCACCCACTTCGATTCGTTTCAGCCCGACGAAGACGCCGATGCCGTGATCGACGTGCACGACGAGGTCGCCAACCTTGAGATCGCGGAAGTCCGAGAGGAACGCCCTCGAGGTCGACTGCCGACGGTCATGTGCCTTCCGCTCCTCTTCGAAGACGTCCGTCTCCGCCCACAGCTGCAGGCCGGCCTCCGGGAGTCGGAAGCCCTTCGACAGATAGCCCGTGCAGACGAGCACCGGGGTGCGCTGCACATCCTCGGCACGTTCGATGGGAACGGCCAGCACGTCGTAGTCCCCGAGGAGCTCCACCGTTCGCTCGCCCATCCCGGCCGAGTTCGCCACGAAGATGACGGTGTCGCCAGCCTCGCGCGCGCGCCGGACGTCCGCCACCCAGTCCTGAATCCTGCCGCCGAACTCGATAGCGGGCTGGCAGGAGACGTGGACGGACTGCGCATCGGCAGCGGGGCTGGCGATGTCCAGCGTGTCGAGCTCGGTTGCGCCCTGCAGCCACTCGGTCACCTGGGGCCAGTCGACAAGGATCCCTGACGGCGGGGGGACCTGCATGCCCTTCCGGATCGCGTCCTCATAGCTCGCGTGCAGCTGGGCCGTCAGCTTTTCCCCGTGCACCTTCACGTCGTCCGGTTCCGAGACGAGGATGAGGGGCCGCGGCCCTGCGCGCAGATAGTCGAACAGCGTTGCCGGCCGGTCCTGGTCCTCTTCCGCGACTCCGATGAGCTCCTGAAGCGGCTCTATCGACGTCTGGTCGAGCGATGCGGTCGATCGCTGCGTCGCGGCGTCGTACTCACGGATGGACTCGATCGTGTCCCCCATGAACTCGAGCCGGAGGGGCTGTCGTGCGCCGGCCGGGAAGAAGTCCACGACGCCCCCCCGCACGCAGAATTCGCCGGACTGGTCCACCGGATCCTGGCGCGTGTAGCCGGCCGCCGAGAGGAGGTCTCCGAGATCGAGCGGCGGGATCTCCTGCCCTGGAACGAGCGTGAGGGACACGGAGGCCAGCCGCTCGGGCGCGCTGATCCGCGGCAGGAGCGCAGCGGCGGAGGCGACGATCAGCCGGACGGAGCGGGACGGGGAGGCGAGAGCATGGAGGGCCCGTGCACGCGCCGACGCAATGTCGAAGTGCGGCGCCAACCCGCGATACGGGTCGACCTCGTGAGAGGGAAACGGCAGGACCTCTCGGGCTGCGTCACTGTCGGTCAGGCCTTCCAGTGCGGACAGGAAGAACCGCGCGTCTGCCACCATGCGCTCCACGTCGGCGTCGGTCGGCACGACGAGCAGGGTTCGACCGCGAGCCGCACAGGCCGACGCATACATCGCCTGGGCTGCGGGCGTGAGCCCTGTCACCCGCCGCACTGGCGAACCGATCCCCAGCCGGCCTGCCGCCTTTTTCAGCAGCGCCCGGAACGTGAGGGAACTCGAAGTGGAGGTCGACATTGGAATTGCTTGTTTCCCGGGGGTCTGCCTATGGGATTCGGGGGAGCGCCCGGACCCTTTCGATGATGGCGGAAGTCGAGTGCCCCTGCTCGACCTCCATGAGGACGACCCGGCCGCCTCGCGCCTCGACCGTGTCCCGGCCGACGATCTGATCGGCGGGCCAGTCCGCCCCTTTCACAAGGATATCCGGCTGCAGAGCCTGGACGATGTCCGCCGGCGTGTCTTCGCCGAACAGCACAACGGCGTCCACCGCACCCAGCGCCGCCAGTACCTCGGCCCGCTCACCCTCGGGATTGATCGGCCGCTCCGGTCCCTTGTTGCGGCGCACCGACGAATCGGCGTTGACACCAACGACGAGCGCATCGCCCAGCGTCCGTGCCTGCTGCAGATAGCGGACATGCCCGGGATGCAGCAGATCGAATACCCCGTTGGTGAACACGACGGTTCTGCCCCTGGCCGAAAGGTCCGTCCTGAAGGCGACGCACTCCGCCAGGCTGAGCACTCCCATGCGGTTACCTCGACCAGCATCGGTGAACGCAGAGGCCCAGCCGCCGCCCGTCCCCTGACTCGTTCCCCTCCGCAGGCACCCAGTCCCTGTCGAGCGACAGCCGTACGGCAACAGTACCGGTGACGGGCTCCGGCAGCTCGAACACGATGTCCTGCAAGCGGTGGTCGATCACCGTCTGCTCCAGCGGTGGCCGTGCATCGACGGACATCGAGAGACGCACGGGACGCTGCAACAAATCAGGGTGGTGCACCTGCGCATACAAGCCGATGCTCCTCGCTCCGAACGTGTTCAGGTGGAACGTGGCAATCTGCCCGCTCCACCTGAACGCGGTGTCGCCATCCCTCTCGAGATCGTACCATCCGAGCCCGAGGTGCCCCACATCGTCCTTCCCCATTTCGATTGACGGCCGTATGACGTTCAGGTACTCGTTCATCAGCACGTACAGACCCGGCGGGGTACCCGTTCTCGGACGTCCGGTTGCCCGCGCGACGGTCACGATCGTGTCTTCGCGCCCTGGCGCAGAACCCGGGAGAGTCGTGTCGTACACGTCGACCGTCTCGTGACGCACGATCTCGAAGCCGCATGCTTCGAGGAGCACCGGCACCTCGGCGGGCGCGAACTCACGGTTGTGTCGCCCGTAAATCCCGTTGCCGTGGTACGCGTCGTTGATGTTCTTGCCGTCCAGCAGGGCACGGACGTTGGCCTCCCTCACAACGTTCGGCGTTGTGAGCATCAGGTAGCCGCCAGGCTGGAGGACGCGGTGCGCCTCGTGGAACATGTGGGCGGGGTTGATGAGCAGGTGTTCCAGGATCTCACAGCAGAGGACGAGCGAGAACGTTCCGTCCGCAAACGGGTAGAGATCCTTTTCGACGTTCAGGGCGCGGTATTCGAACTCGTAGGCCTCGGAGCCATCCGGGCTTTCGAGCACGTGCCGGCTCCCCGGCGGCGCGACTTCATAGAAGCTGAGCGGGGAGAGGTCGGCATCGAGATAGCGCCGGACGAGGATCGACATGGAGTACGGGACGGCGCCCAGCTCGAGCACCCTGGGGCGTTCGGGGAGGGGCGGTACCCTGCGCAGGGTCTCCACGAATCGCCGCGCATGCGTCGCGACGTAGACATCCCCCTCCTCCGGACCGTGCACGTACCGGGCGAAGAAATTGAAGCGCGCGAGATAGTCCCGCGCCTCCTCGACTGTCGGAATCGGACGGGCCATCAGTCCATCGGACGGCGGTCGATATCGATGCCGGCGCCGAATGCCCAGTCGTGTTCGGGACGGTAGATGCCCACGCCGGTGGCTCGGGACTTGATCCGGAAGGTGTGGAGCAGGCGGTGATAGTCGTACGTGACGCCATCTCGCTTGTGGACCGCGACGTCAATCTTGTAGGTGCCCTCGACCAGGTCCAGGCGGGGGAAGGTGAGCGTGACTTCCGCCTGCCCGCGCAGCCCGGTGCCGGTGTACCCTTCGAGGTCGGTGTTCGTTCCGTAGCAGCAGACCCCTTCGGCGGAGAACAGCCCGAAGCCGAAGACGAAGTCCGACACTTCCGCTGCCGCGGACAGGCGGATGCGCACCGAGAGCGGATCACCGCTGCGGAACACGTGCCCCGGATGACCGTCCGGACCGATCAGCGCGACGTCGGTTATCTCCACCTCGCGGGAACCCCACCGCCCTTCGGTGGCGCGAAACATGTCGGCAGGGGCTTCCACGGCTTCGATCGGATGGTCCGGCAGTACCGCCATTGCCGCCTCGTCCGGTCCCACGACAACCACCCCTTCCTGCGCCCGCGCATCTCCAGCGGCGATCTGTTGTTCTTCGGCCTCGTCGACGTTCGCGACGTAACCCGCCACGATGCGCTTGGGATCGCCCATCCCTTTCCGGCGCCCCGCGTCGAGCCAGAGTGCCTCGTCGCAGAAACGTTCGACGAGCCCGAGCGAGTGGGTGACGAGCAGGATGGTCTTGCCGCGGCGCTTGAACTCCGCAAACTTGTCGAGGCAGCGGTGTGTGAAGCCCTCGTCGCCGACGGCAAGGACCTCGTCCACGAGCAGGACGTCCGGGTCGACATGGATGGCGACCGCGAACCCGAGCCGCATGTACATCCCGGACGAGTAGGTCTTCACCGGAGCATCGATGAACTCCTGGAGCTCGGCGAACTCGACGATCTCGTCGAATCGGCGCGCCACCTCACGCTTCGAGAGCCCGAGCATGATGCCGTTGATGAAGACATTCTCCCGGCCGGAGATCTCCGGGTGAAACCCGGCGCCCAGCTCGATGAGGGCGGAGATCCGGCCGTTCACCCGCACGGTTCCGGTGGTCGGCTTCGTGATCCCGGCCACGAGCTTGAGCATGGTGCTCTTGCCGGAGCCGTTCCGGCCGATCACCCCCAGCGTCCGGCCCGTGGGCACGGTGAACGTCACGTCCTGGATTGC
>JACCXG010000315.1 GCA_013697225.1 Acidobacteriota bacterium | reverse complement strand
GCGAATACCGCCTTCGACTGGCCGATGCGATGCGCACGATCGATGGCCTGGGCCTCGACGGCCGGGTTCCACCAGGGGTCGAGCAGGAACACATAATCGGCAGCGGTGAGGTTCAGCCCGAGCCCACCCGCCTTCAAGCTGATGAGGAAGAGCGGACACGCCGGATCGCTTTCGAACCGGGCCACGCGCTCGGCGCGGTCCCGCGTGCGGCCGTCCAGATAGGCGTAGGTCACTCCCTGTTCGTCCAGCCGCACGCGCAACAGCGCAAGCAGGCTCGTGAACTGCGAGAACACCAGCACCTTGTGCCCTTCGTCCACGATCTCCCCCAGGCGGGCAAGCAGCACGTCGAACTTCGCCGAGCTCTCACCCGCGCGGGCCGGATCCACAAGGCCGGGGTGTGAAGCGGCCTGGCGCAGACGGAGCAGGGCCTCGAGAACCTGCATCTTGGACCGGTTGAGCCCGCTCCGCGCCATTCGCGCCAGCAGAGTCCGTCTGTAGTGCGAGCGCAGCTCGTCGTAGAAACGCCGCTGCGGCGGGTCGAGGTCACAGTGAATCGTCTGTTCGGATTTCGCAGGAAGCTCAGGCGCGACCTGCTCTTTCGTCCGCCGCAGGATGAACGGACGAAGGGCGCGGGTGACGAGCGTCAGATCCCCGCGCTCCCCACGCGCCTGCGGCAGGACTGCACGCCCGAAAGAGGCGGAGGACCCGAGAAAGCCCGGATTCAGAAACTCGAACAGGCTCCACAACTCACCCAGGTGGTTCTCGACCGGCGTGCCGCTCAGCGCCAGCCGATGCCGCCCCCGCAGGACCCGCGCCGCCTTGGCTGATGCTGTTGCCGGATTCTTGATGGCCTGCGCTTCATCGAGAATCACGTAGTCGAACTGGTGTTCGGCCAGGCGGGGGGCATCGCGGCGAAGGGTGCCGTACGTGGTGAGGAGAATGTCGTAGTCTTCCACCCGGGCCAGCGCCCGGGCCTCCCCTGTGTAATCGAGGACCTTCAAACCTGGGGCGAACCTGGCGGATTCCTCCATCCAGTTGAATACGAGCGAGCGGGGCACGACGACGATACTCGTTCGGGTGTCGGCCTCTCGCTCATCCCTGCGGGACAGGAGGAGCGCGAGCACCATGACCGTCTTGCCGAGCCCCATGTCATCGGCGAGGCACCCCCCGAATCCAAACCTGCGGAGGAACGCAAACCAGCCGAGCGCCTCGCGCTGGTATTCGCGGAGTTGCCCGTGGAAACCCACCGGGGGATCGAGGGGCTGAATCCCGTTGAAATTGCCGAGCTCCGCGCGAGCACGCGCGAACGTCTCGTCCACGTGCACGAGGGGCTGAGCCTCGAGGAGCGCGTCGAGCAACGCCGTCTGGGCAGGCTTGAACCGGACATGGTCGCCGGTCGCCTCGCCGAAGCTGGCGACACGGGCGTAGCGCTGCAGCCACTCTTCCGGCACCATCCCCCGCGTCCCGTCGTCCAGGATCACGGTGGCTTCACCGCGCTTGAGCGCGGCCAGGAGATCGGCTATCGGTGCCGACCGCCCCTCGCCAAAGTCCACCTGCCCGTGGAGCTCGAACCAGTCGACTCCCGATTTGACCTGCAGCTGCAGATTGAGCGCAGCACGGAAGACCCGGCCTTCAGCTTCGACGTGCCAGCCCTCCTCGACCAGATGGCGGACCGCACCCGGGAACCGCTCCACCGGGATCGCCAGCACGCCGTCGCGCGCGCCGAAGTACCACGGACGGTGGAAGCCGAGCCCCTGCAGGCGCTGAATCGCGGATCCTTCCGCCGCCCGGTCGCGGCGAACCATCCGGCGCCGCTCCGCGTCGTACCCTCCCGCCGCGGTGAGGGCCGGCAGCACCGTGCCGGCGTAGTCGAACTCCACGACTGCCTCGAGTTCCTCCCGAGCGCCGTGGCCCTGCCGCGTCGGCCGCCCCAGTTTGATACGTGGCGTCGGAGGGACGGTCACGACTTCGTATCTGAGCGCCTCGGGCAGCGCGGCCGAATCGATCTCGGACCTCGCCATGGCTTCGCTCAAGACGGGCGCCGCCGAGGAGGGCAGCAGCGTTGCGCCATGACGACGAAGTTCGAGCAGC
This sequence comes from Acidobacteriota bacterium, assembly GCA_013697225.1. Classification (GTDB taxonomy): domain Bacteria; phylum Acidobacteriota; class Vicinamibacteria; order Vicinamibacterales; family 2-12-FULL-66-21; genus JACCXG01. Next base: position 1,288 of record JACCXG010000315.1, on the reverse strand, counting down.
CATGGCAGCGCGCCGCCGTGGTCGAAGCGGGCGATCGTGTTGCCGGTGACGAGGAACGAAGAGCCCAGGAGCGCGTCCGTGCCGCTCAAGGACAGCCGATCCTCCTCACGCGTGAAGCCACCGTCCACCCGCAGGTTTCCCTCGGACGTTTCGCGCACCTCCAGCCGGAAAATCCAGGGAGGACCGCCGTCCCAGGTCAGCGGCTGTGACGCGTCGACCGAGGGGCGAGTCTCGGATCGTCCCGCGTGCTGGCCCGCACGAGCAGTGGAAGCTTCACCGCTTGCGAAGTACAGCCGCCCCGACTCGGCGAGGAGCGGGAGGACGCGCTCGGCCAGCGGTCCGGCAACGCGGAAAGAGGCACGGGCAAGGGCGGGCACGTTCCCGAAACCGTAATGATCCCCGGCCCCGAGCAACAGGGAGAGGATGTGCCGGTCGATGGACTCCGGAAGATGCTCCAGCTCGGCGGGGGTAACGCCCATCGGCTGCGGCTTGCCCCAGGCGCCGTTCTTCTTCCGAACCCGCCGCTGAACGCGTACGGCAGGTAATGGTGAAGCCTCGTAGACTTCCCCACTCTCGAGCTGATAGACGATCTCCCCTTCCGAGTACCGCGACCCGCCATCGACCGACTCACGTACCGCCCGCTCCTGAACCGCCTGGAGGAATCGCTGCCAGGGCTGCAACGGTGCCGGCTTGGGCCCGCGCGGCGGCGGGGCGGCCCATCCGTATCCCGGCTCACCCGCTTCCGCTGGTGCCTCCCAATCGTCTCCGAGATCGGTGTACGCCGACTCGAGGTAGAGGTTCTGGGTCAGCGGCGCGTCGCCAATGAGATAACTCTTCGCATCCGCAGCAAGGATTACGGCCCAGATGTGCTTGCAGAATTCGTTGCGGTCCGTGAAGAACGGACAGCCGCACGACGCGAGGATCTCGTCGCCGGACCTGGTGAGGTGGACCTGATACCACTCGCTCCCGCGCACAGTCGCGGTGACGTGCGCCTCGGAGCCCTCGATGGCGCGCACCGCGCCCCCAAGGAAGTAGCGATTTCCTTTGAGCCGTATGCGTTCCGAGACGTCCCGCGCGAGCGCACCGGCCAGCCCCATCCGGTCAATTGTACTGACTGTGCAGGGGGGGCCAACGGCCAACTCTCAACTCTCAACTCCCAATTCCCAACTTCCAATTCCCAACTCCCAACTCCCAACTTCCAATTCCCAAACTTCCAACTCTCAACTCCCAACTCTCAATTCCCAATTCCCACCCGGAAACGGGCAACCGGATACTGAGACCCCGGTAA
>JACCXG010000265.1 GCA_013697225.1 Acidobacteriota bacterium | reverse complement strand
GGCGAGTGGCATTTCGGCGCGCACGACGTCGGCCTCCCCGCAAGCGGCATCGGACACGTCCGGACCCAGGAAGACCGCGGCCGCGCGTACCGGGTGTACCTCGAAGACGCCGCCGCCAGGCCGTGGTGCGTGGGTGTGCACTACTTCATCCTGTACGACCAGTCGGCGCTCGGCCGGTTCGACGGCGAGTGCTACAACATCGGCTTTCTCGACGTGTGCAATCGTCCTTACGAGCCGCTGTGCAGGGCTGCGCGCGCGAGTCACGAGCGGATGTACGATGTGGCCACCGGCAGGGTTCAGGCCTACGACGACGCCCCCGAGTATCTGCCCAGACTGTTCTTGTAAACGGCGGCGGCAGCGCGCCACGCAATCTGAAGGTGCCCGCCCCCCCCCAAGTTCACGCCGTCCGGTGTCTGCGTGTGACGTGACACCGCCGGTGCTGGTTGTTGACAGCCGCCCCTGACAGGGTGCAGGATTGCACCCTTCCGGCGACCCCTCGAGCGGGGCGGCCAGGTTACCGGTCTTCAGGGGAGGCGGCGATGCGAGCAAAGCGTTGGCTCGTCGTTCTGGTCGTTTCTACAATGTGTGTCGCGGCCACCGTGCCCTCGGCCGCGCAGGTGAATCGGGCCACGATCTCCGGCACCGTCACCGATTCGTCGCGAGCGGCGCTCCCGGGAGTCACCGTCACGATTACTGGAGAGAGCGGTCTCGTCCTGACCGCATCCACGAACGCAGCCGGGCAATATACCGTGCCGAGCGTGCCGGTCGGCACGTACACCGTGAAAATCGAAATGACCGGCTTCAAGACGCAGGTTCGCGAGAATCTGACGCTGCAGGTATCGCAGACGCTCCGGCTCGACGCCGAACTGGAGGTCGGGCAGCTCACCGAGACCGTCAGCGTCTCGGGCACACCGCAGATCATCCAGCGCGAGACCCCCGAGGTGGGCACCACCGTCACGCGCGAATACCTGACGATGCTTCCGCTCTCGATGGGCGGCGGGCGGTATCCGGAGACGTTCGCGTACAAGCTGACGGCGGGGGTCGAGGGGGGCACGTGGACGTCGCGCATCAACGGCAGTCCTGCGTTCTCGAAGGAGGTGCTGCTGGAAGGCGCGTCCGTGACGACCTACCTCTCGGGGCATTTTGGCGAATCCAGCGTCTCGATGGAGGCACTGCAGGAATTCAAGATCCAGACGAGCGGGTTGTCGGCTGAATATGGACGGACGGCCGGCGGGGTCTTCAATTTCGTCATGCGCTCCGGCCAGAACCAGCCGCATGGCACCGGGTTCAGCTCCATCCGGCACGAGACACTGAACGCCAACACGTTCCTGAACAACGCCAATGGACGCCCGAAAGCCCGCGATCGCCAATCGAACTATGGCGGCAGCTTCGGCGGGCCGGTCCTGATTCCTGGCGTGTTCGATGGGCGTAATCGCACCTTCTTCTTCGCCGCGGCCGAGAAGTTCAGAGTCCGCAGCTACGTATATGGCGCACCCAATCGTTCCGTGCCGCAGCTCGAGATGTACGACGGCAATCTGAGCCGGCTGCTCACGACAACTGTCGTCGGCACCGACGCCCTGGGCCGTCCGATCTTCCGAGGTGCCGTTTACGACCCGCTGACGCTCCGGGAGGTGAACGGAGTGTTCGTGGCGGATCCCTTCCCGAACAACATCATTCCGGCGGATCGGATCAGCCAGATTTCGCGCCGGGTCGGCGACATTGCGAAGCAGCATTACGCGCCGATGAACGACGCGCTGACCGCCAATAATCTGTTCCCCACGCAGAACACCCCAGAATTCGATCAGAACCAGTGGTCGTTCAAGATCGACCAGGTGCTCTCGAGCCGTCACCGTCTCAGCGGGAGCCTGGCGCGAAATACGCGGCCGCGTTTGTTGCTCGACGCGGGCGGCATTTGGGACGCGAACGATTCCCTCGGGGGGCCGCTCTCGACCGCGCGGCGGCAGGTGATCAACTCCTGGCTCTTCCGCACGGCCCACGAGTTCACGATCTCGCCAACGCTCTTCAACAGTCTGATCGTGTCGTTCAACCGGATGGCCAACCCGAACCGGTCGGCGCACGTCGCCGCTGGCTGCGGCGCAATGATCGGCGTCGGGGGAGTGAGACAGGACGGGCCGTGCCCGCGCATCAACTGGGGTGCCGGGCCCGCAGGCGTCAGCTTTGACGCCATCGGCGATCCACAGGACGATTTCCAGGCCTACAATTCGTGGGGCATCGCGAACGCACTGAGCTGGTCCAAAGGGCGCCACTTCATGAAGCTCGGCGTCGACCTTCGCGGCAACCAGCTGAATACCAGGCCTCTCGGCAACCTTGCGGGGACATTCAACTTCACCGCTGCTCAGACAGGTATTCCCGGCGTCAACTTCGTCGGCCACTCGTTTGCCTCGTTCCTGCTCGGCGGGGTCCAAAGCGCCAGTGTCGGCGTGCCCCTCGGACTCGGCGGGCGGACGTCCTACTACGCCGGCTACGCCCAGGACGACTTCAAGGTGACGCCGAAGCTGACCTTGCAGCTCGGTCTCCGCTATGAGTTCCAGCCGCCGGCGATCGAACAGTACGATCGAACCTCGAATTTCGATCTGACGGTGAGAGATCCGTTGACGGGCATGATGGGCGCCGTAGTCTTTGCCGGCGACGGGACCGGACGCACTGGCCGCCGGACGTTAGTCGACAGCGACAAGACGAACTTCGGTCCGCGTCTCGGCGGCGCCTACGCGCTGACCGACCGCACGTCGTTGCGCGCCGGCTACGGGCTCTTCTACGGCGCAAACGTATTCAATGGCTTCTCGTCCGTGCCTTTCTCGCGCGGGTTTGGCGGTACCGACAACATCTCGAATCCGCTTGCGCACACCTCGCGGTTCAACTGGGACACCGGGTACCCGAGCGCGTTCGTGCCAGCCGAGATCGACCCCACCGCCTGGCGGCTCGGTGGCGTCACGCACTGGGATCCAGACGCCGGCCGCATTCCGCGCACGCACCAGTGGAACGCGAACGTTCAGCGCGAGGTAGTGAGAAACCTGACGGTTGACGTCGGATACGTGGGCACGCGATCGAGCGACATCTGGGCCGGCGACCTCGCCAACAAGAATCAGCTCGACCCGACATATTTGAGCTTCGGGTCGAATCTGCAATCCATCCTGCGTACTGACGCCGATGCGCAACGCTTCGGGCTGCCTGGCCTGCCGTACCCGGCATTCGCCGGCGGTCAACTGTGGCAGGCGCTCGTGCCGTTCCCGCACCTCGCGCGCAACGGCATTGGCCTGACGACGTTCAACGCTCCGCTCGGCAGATCGAAGTACGACGCGCTGCAGATCGCGGTGAATCGCCGGTACACCGGCGGGCTGACGGTCTACGGCAACTACAGTTTCTCGAAATCGCTCCAGAACATGGAGAGCGCCCTGCGCAACGACAACCCGGGAAGGCCGGCCGACTACTACAACCTGGATCTCGAATACGGCCTGAGCGACTTCGATCAGACCCACAACTGGAAACTCGCCGCGGTGTACGACATTCCTCTCGGCCGGAACCGCCGTTTCGGGGCGTCCATGCCTGGTGTGCTCCACGCGATCGCGGGTGGATGGACCGTCAGCTTCATCAGCAATTACGCGAGCGGTACGCCGCTGCGATTCACCGGAAGCGCAATCCCCGGGTGGAACGGCCGCGGAAACCGTGTCGACGTCAGGAACCCGGACGATGGCTCGCTGCTGGCCGGGTTCGACTCGTCGAAGTTCAATGCCGCGGCGATTGCGCAAGGCAATTACGCCGATCATCGCTGGATCGCGCCGGGGCTGATCGTGGATCACGCGCCGTTTACACTGGGCAGTGCTCCGCTGGTGCTGGACGTTCGGGATCCGTATTTTCGTAACGAGGACGTCAGCATCCAGAAGACGTTCCAGGCGAGACACGTGAAGATACAGTTGCGCGGCGAGCTGCTCAACGCGCTGAACCGTCACACATTCGGCGGGATCATCACAAACGTGCTGGATGCCCGCTTCGGACAGATCACCAGCGTGAGCGGAAACCGTCAGGGCCAGATTGGAGTGAGGCTGGAATTCTGAAGGGGGCAGGGGGAGAAGGGACGATGCGTTCTCCTTTTGCCCTTGTCCCTTCTCCCCTTGCCCTCTGCTTCGGCACTCTCGTCCTCGTTCTGACGTTCGGCGCTGCCCACGCTCAGTTCTCCAATGCGGACGAGAGCAAGCGCCGGGCGCGCCGACTGATCGAGGCGAGCCAGTATGCGGATGCGCGTCTGGAACTCGAACGGCTCGTGGCAGGGCAGCCCGACGATGTCGAGGCGCGCTACCTCCTCGGGTTGGTGGCGTTCCAGCTGCAGGATGTCGAGTCGGCGGCCATGCATCTGCGCAAGGTGGTCGCCGATCGGCCTCACGACCGGCTCGCCCTGAAGCTTCTCGCGCGCGCGCTCGCCGCCCGCGGTGCGGCCACCGAAGCAGTGTCGTACCTGCAGCGCGCGGTCGACGAAGAGCCTCGCGATTCGGAGGCGTGGTCGCTCCTCGGACGCCTGCATCATGACGCGCAGCGCTTCACGACTGCTGCGCGGGCGCTGGAACGCGCCGTGCAGCTCGATCCGGCTGACATATCCTCGCTGACCGCGCTGGCAAACGCCTACGTCGGTCTCGGCCGGATCGACTCCGCGGACCAGATGTTTCGTCGCGCCGTGGAGGTCAACGCTCGCCTGCCTCGCCCTCGGCCCGACCCCCACGCGTCGTACGCGATTTTTCTATTGCGCGTGGATCGCCTCGACGCAGCCGAGGCTGAGGCGCGCCGGGCCGCCGGGATCGATCCGGGCAATCCGTTGCTGCGCGACGCCCAGCGAGCCCTCGCGCGGCGGGCGCGCACCATATCGGTAAAACCCGGCGCGGTCCTGCCGGCGCCACGGTTCGTAGACATCGCTGCAGCCGCGGGGATTACCTTTCTCCTGCACCACTCGCCAACCTCCGCCAAACACCAGATCGAGACGATGGCCGGTGGTGTGGCTGTTCTCGATTACGACCGCGACGGTCTGATCGACCTGTATTTCACCAACGGCGCGGAGAGCCCTTCCCTTCGACGCTCCGGTCCGACCCACTGGAACCGGCTCTACCGCAATCGGGGCGGGGGACGGTTCGAGGACGTCACCGATCGCGCCGGCGTTCAGGGCGACGGTTACATGATGGGCGCGGCGGCCGCCGATTTCGACAACGACGGATATCCGGACCTGTTCGTTGCCGGTGTGGGCCGCAGCATCCTGTATCGAAACAGCGGCGACGGCACGTTCCGCGACGTCACCGCGGCCGCGGGGATCACCAGCACGCATCCCGTCCACGGGCCTCTCTGGAGCATGCACGGCGCCTGGCTCGACTTCGATCGTGACGGGTGGCTCGACCTGTTCGTTGTCAACTACTGCGACTGGGACCCCGCCACTGAACCGTTCTGCGGCGCGCCCGGACAACGGACCTATTGCCATCCGGACCGCTACCGCCCGCTTCCAAACCAGGTGTTCCGGAACAACGGGGACGGCACGTTTCGCGAAGTCTCGACCGAATCCCGGGTTGCCGGCCATCTCGGCAAAGGCATGGGTGCGGCGGTTGGCGATGTCGATAACGACGGATGGCCCGACGTGTTCGTGGCAAACGACACGGTGCCGAACTTCCTGTTTCGGAACCGCGGCGATGGGACATTCGAAGAAGTTGCGGCGGCGTGGGGCGTGGCCGTCAACCAGTTCGGTGCTGCCGTCTCGGCAATGGGCGCAGACCTGCGCGACGTGGACAACGATGGCCGTCTCGACCTCTTCGTAACAGATCTCTCGAATGAGGGCTTCCTGCTGTTCAGGAACGCGGGCGCCTGGTACGAGGACGCGTCGGACATCGCGGGCATATCCCTCCCAACGCTGCCGTATACCGGCTGGAGTAACCCCGTCGCCGATTACAACAACGATGGCTGGAAGGATTTGTTCTCAGCGAACGGCCACGTGATCGACAACATCGAACGCCTCCAGAGCCGAACCTACCGCCAGGCCAATACGCTGCTGCTGAACACGGGGGACGGCAGGTTTCGAGACGTGTCGACGGAAGCGGGCCCCGACCTCTCGCGGCCAGCCGCGCACCGCGGCGCCGCTGTGGCAGATATCGACAACGACGGACGGCTCGACTTGATCGTGACCGCGCTCGGGGATCGGCCCAAGCTGCTACGGAATGTGTCGGCGTCGGACGGCCGCTGGATTACCCTTCGGCTCGTCGGCCGCACGTCCAATCGGGACGGGCTCGGCACCGTCGTTCACGTGACGCTCGAAGATGGGAGAGTGCTCGTGAATCACGCCACCACCTCGGTAGGCTTCGCCTCGTCCAGCGATGCGAGGGTCCACGTGGGACTGGGACACGCCGCCCGCGTGAAGCGGATCGAGCTGTTGTGGCCGAGCGGCGTGCGTCAGTCGATCGAGCAGCCAGAGGTGAACATCGTGTTGACCATCCAGGAGGCGGTCGTTGACAAGAGATGAAAAGTCGCTTCGGCCCTGTGGGAAGCTGACATAAGGAGAACCCCTATGGATCTGACCCGCAGACGTTTCGTCACTCTGGCCGGAGCGACGGTCCTCGGCTTTTCCGCCTCCTCAGCTCCGGCCGCTCAGGGGCCACTTGCGCCCTGGCATCAGAGGGTGCGGCGCGTCGGCCAGGTGAACTTCAGCGAGCGCGATCCGGCGGAGGCGAACGTGGAGGCCTGGGCTGATTACTGGGCTTCCGCCAGAGTCGACGCCGTCCTGCTGAACGTCACCGGGATGATCGCCTTCTATCCTTCGCAGGTCCCGTTCCACCGTCGCAGCCGCTTTCTGAACGGGCGGGACTTCTTCGGGGAATGCTGCAACGCGGCCAAGGCACGAGGCATCCGCGTGATCGGCCGCCTCTCCCCTGACCTTCAGTGGGAAGAGGTCGTCTCTCAAAAGCCAGAGTGGTTCATGCGGGATCGCCAGGGTCACCCCGCGCCTGTGTTCAGCCAGGCGCCGGGGCTCTACCAGACGTGTGTCTTTACGTCGTACTTCTCCGAGTTCACCCCCGCGGTAATGCGCGAGGTCAACGGGCGGTATGACGTAGACGGGCTGTACGCCAACGGCTGGCCGAATTTCCGCGTCCCGAGCTGCTGGTGTGAAGCCTGCCGCAGGATCGGCGAGCCCGGTACCATGGAGTATCACCGGGCCTACATGGATCGATGCCTTGAGATTTGGGATCTCTACGACGGCATTGCCAGGGAGAAGAGGCCGGAGAACCTGTTCTTCGGCAATCTCGGCGGGGGCATCCGCTCAGGTCTCGACCTGAAGCGGCTCGGCGACCACGCCTGGTGGTTCAATGCGGATAACCAGGGACGCACGGGCGCAACACCGGCCTGGGGCGCCGCGCAACAGGGGCGGGTTGCGCAGGCCGTCATGAAGGGCCGCACCATCACGAACGTGACAGGAGCCTGGTCTACCGGCAGCCCCATGTGGCGCAACGCCCATAAGAGCCCTGCCGAAGCGGAATCCTGGATGGCCCAGACCGTGGCGAGCGGGATGGTGATCTGGTACCACTGGCTTGGCGCGCAGACCGGACTGGGCGAAGACCGCCGCTGGCAGGAGACCGGCCGCCGGTTCCTGAACTGGCATGCCCGGCACGAGGAGCACTTCGTCAACAGGCAATCGATCGCGGACCTCGGCATCGTTCTGGGCCAGCGGACTCAAACGTTCTATGAGCCGCCGGCGCCGGGCGACGCAGGCGAGTATGTGGAGGGTTTCTACTACGCGCTGCTCGAAAGCCGCACGCCATTCGACTTCGTGCATGAGGACGACCTCTCGCCGGAAACCCTGCGCAAGTACTCGGCGCTGATCCTGCCGAACGTGGCGTTCTTGAGCGACGCCCAGTGCCGCCAGCTGGAAGCCTTCGTGCACTCCGGCGGATCGCTGCTGGCCACGTTCGAAACCGGGCTTTATGACGAGCGGGGCCGTCCCCGCCCCGATTTCGGCCTGGGGAAGCTCTTCGGGATTCAGAAAGCCGGCGAGAGGCAGGGCGCCCGGGGCTTCATGAACTCCTCTTACTTCCGCATCGAGCAGCCGCATGAGATCGTGCGGGCATTCGAGGACACGAACTGGCTTCCCGGCTCCGAGTGGCGCGTGCCGACGCGAGCCGACGGACAGCACGTCTTGACCCTGGTGCCGCCGTTCACGGCCTACCCTACGGAAGCCATTCACACGGACGTTCCGCGCACGGATGAACCGGCCATCGTACTGCGGGAGCAGGGGCGCTCGCGGCTGGTGTATCTGCCGGGCGACGTAGGCCGCACGGCCTGGCGCTCCGGACATCCTGACGTCACGCGGCTGATACAGAACTCGGTGAACTGGATGACCCGCGGCCGCCGTTCGGTCCAGGTGGATGGCGAGGGCGTAGTGGAACTGTTCGCGTGGGAAACGGAACCAGGGTTCGCCCTCCATGTGCTGAACTACAACAACCCGAATCTGCATCGGGGCTCCATCCGGCGGCACTATCCCATCGGTCCACAGGAAGTCCGGTGGCAGTTGCCGCGTGCGGTGACGATCCGGAACGCCAGCCTTTTGCGAGCGGAAGCCAGGCTGCCGGTCCGGCAGAAAGGGAACGTGGTTGAGTTCACGATCCCGCGGGTGGAGGACTACGAGGTGGCGGCCCTGGAGGTGACGGACTAGATTCACCCCTTCGGGACGTGCCCGCGCCCCGGCTGTGCGAGGAGGATATGCATGTCGCTCGAGAACAAGAACACCGTCCGACGCTTTTATGACGAGGTGCTGAATCGCGGACAGTTGGACGTGATGGACGAGCTCTGCTCGCCGGACTTCATCGACCACACTCCGGCTCGGGGCCCTCGTGCCGGCCTCGCAGATGTCAAGGGGCAGATTGCCGCCTGGCGCAGTGCCTTCCCCGATCTGCAGGTGAACATCGACGAGATCATCGCGGAGGGGGATTCGCTCGCGGTGCGGATCACCTGGCAAGGCACTCACGAGGGGGAATTCATGGGCGTACCGCCTACGGGTAAGTCCATTGTCAGTTCCGGGGTCGACATCCTGCACGTACGGCACGACAAGGTAGTGGA
>JACCXG010000260.1 GCA_013697225.1 Acidobacteriota bacterium | reverse complement strand
GCCGCTCCCCACCGCCATCAGCTCCGCGCAGGCCTCTGAGCCTCCGTCGGGATCGAGGAGCTCCGGAAGGGAGCAACCGCGAAGCCTGTCGAGGCTGTAGCCGGTCAGCTCGAGCAGCGCCGCATTCGCGTCCACGAGCGAGCAGTTGAGGTCGAGCGTCGCGACAGCGACCGGGGCGGTGCGGAGGAGGGGGGGCAGCAGGTGGGGTCGCGACACAGCGTTCTCTGCAGTTGGAGTCTACCTCCATCTCCGCCGCGGGCCAGCCCGGGCCAGGACTGTGAGCTGACAACTCTACCATTCGGATCCGTTGATAGAATCGTCTGCATCAGAGAGGTCGTCACAATGAATGAGCGTGTTGTCGAAGCCATCAACCGGCAGGTCAATTCGGAACTGAGCGCATCCTATTCGTATCTGGGGATGTTCTCCTGGTGCGAGCGGCAGAAATTTACAGGGGCCGCCCGATGGCTGCGCCTGCAGAGCCAGGAGGAGTACATGCACGGCATGAAGCTCCTCGACTTCCTGCTGGCCAGGGACTGCGATGTGGACCTGCGGCAGATCGAGGCCCCGCACGTCTCCTACAACTCACTGCTCGACGTGTTCGAGCGGGCGTTACAGCAGGAGCAGGAAGTCAGCCGCCAGATCGACGAGCTGTACGAGACCGCGTTCAAGGAAAAGGCATTCGCAGCCGTCGCCGAGCTCCAGTGGTTCCTCACCGAACAGGTGGAGGAGGAGAAGACCGGCCGGGAGATCGTCACCAAGCTCAAGATGATCGGCAGCGACCCATCGTCGCTGCTCGAGATGGACCGCGAGCTGGGCGCGCGAAGCGGGGTCGAGCAGCCCCCGTCTACCGCATCCTAGCCGCCCGAACTGCAGAGGACGTAATGTTGCGACAGATCTGCGTGCTCACCTGCATGATGCTCTCAGCGGCGGCCTGTTCCGGCGAGCGCCCGGCCGAGGACGGGCGGGCGGCCGGCTCCGGAGGGGCGACGGCAATCGCGTCCATGCCCCGGTTCGACGCCGAGGCCATTCTGGAGCGGACGAAAGTGCTCTCGGCGGACGAGTTCGAGGGGCGTGCGCCGGGAACGCAGGGGGAAGAACGCACGGTCAAGTACCTCGAAGAGGAGTTCCGGAAGCTGGGGCTGCAACCCGGTAACACGGACGGGACATACATCCAGCAGGTCCCGCTGATCGGCATCACCGCGACGAACACCCAGCCGCTCACGGTAAAGGGCGGCTCGAAGACCCAGACCTTCAAGTGGTCGGACGAGGTCGTCGCCTGGACGAAGCACGTGGCCGACACGGCCTCCATCAAGGACTCCGAGCTGATTTTCGCGGGCTACGGGGTCACCGCACCGGAGTTCAACTGGGACGATTTCAAGGATGTCGACGTCAAGGGGAAGACGCTGATCGTCCTGGTGAACGACCCGCAGGTGCCGGACCCGTCCGACCCCTCGAAGCTCGACCCGCAATTGTTCAACGGCAATGCGATGACGTATTACGGCCGCTGGACGTACAAGTTCGAGGAGGGGGCGCGCCGGGGTGCGGCGGGCATCCTCCTCGTTCACGAAACCGGCCCCGCCGGATACCCGTTCTCCGTCGTCCAGGGGAACCTCCGGGAGAAGTTCGACCTTGTCACCCCCGACAAGAACATGGGGCGATCGGCAATCGAGGGATGGGTCACGCTCGACGCGGCCAGACGCATGCTTCAGATGGGCGGGCAGGACTTCGATGCGCTGAAGAAGCAGGCGCTCACGCGTGAGTTCCGCCCCGTGCCGCTCAATCTCGCGGCGTCCATCGCGATCCGCAACACCATGCGCACCCTGGAATCGCGCAACGTGCTCGCGAAGGTCGAGGGAGCGGACCCGGCCCTCCGGGACGAGTATGTCGTCTACACAGCGCACTGGGACCACCTCGGGGTCGGCGCTCCGGTGAACGGCGACAGCATCTACAACGGCGCGCTCGACAACGCGTCAGGAGTCGCTACGCTGCTCGAGATAGCCCGGGCATTCACTCAAGTGGAGCCGAAGCCGAAGCGATCGATTCTCTTCCTGATGGTGACCGCGGAGGAACAGGGGCTGCTCGGCTCACAGCACTACGCGGTGAGCCCGGTCTATCCTCTGACAAGGACGCTCGCCAACATCAACGTGGACGGCGTGAACCAGTGGGGCCGCACGAAGGACATCACCGTGATCGGCATGGGCGCCTCGGATCTCGACGACTACCTGCGCGAAGCGGCAGCGGCCCAGGGACGCACGCTGCGGCCCGATCCTGAAGCGGAAAAGGGCTTTTACTACCGGTCGGACCACTTCAACTTCGCGAAGCAGGGGGTTCCGGCGCTCTACACCGACACAGGCGAGGAGTTCATCGGAAAGCCGGCCGAGTACAGCAGGCAGAAGCGCGACGAGTATACGAACAACGACTACCACTCCCCGTCGGACCAGGTGAAGCCGGACTGGGACCTCTCTGGGGCCGTCGAAGACGCGCAGCTGCTCTTTGTCGTCGGCTACAACGTCGCGAATGCAGAGAGATTCCCGGAATGGAAGCCTGGGAACGAGTTCAGGGCCACGCGGGAAGCCATGCTGAAGAAATGAGGCCGACCCCCGGGGGGGGTCGCTCATCGGGCGTCTTTCGGATCTTCCAGGTAGGTGTAGCCCTGCAGCCCTTCCTCGTAGAAGCGGAGCAGGTGGCCTGATTCCTCGTAATCGATCTTTCCCTGGCGGACGGCCAGCTCGACGTCCTGCCGGAGCTTGCGCACGAGGGTGTCGGCATCGAACTCGACGTAGTCGAGCACTTCCTTCACCGTGTCTCCCTT
>JACCXG010000208.1 GCA_013697225.1 Acidobacteriota bacterium | reverse complement strand
GGGCCGCCGGCCGGCGGCTTCCACGCGAGTACGCAGCGCCAGCTGATGCTCGTCGTCGTCCACACGCCAGGCGAGATGATGGATGCTGCCGACACCCCAGGCCCCGCGCGCTCCCCCTTGTGTCTGCTGTACCTCGACGTAGGCGCCGGAGCCCCCGCCGTTGAGGCCGTAGCGGTCCCATCCGTTCTCGGCACCCAGATGGGTGAACCCCAACACGTCAGTCAGAAATGCGGTCGAGGGGGCCAGATCACGCTCGCTCAACCGGGCACTCTCGAGACCCCGGATCTGGTGGTCCGCAGGGACGGGACTGTGCTCCCAGGGAGTGAAGGGACGGGCTGCGGCGCTTCGGGCCTCGACGAGCGCGAGTCGGAGCCCGTGAGGGTCCCTGGCCGGGAGCACCCGCTCCCCAAAGCGCGTCTCGACCGGCGCGGTCGTGACTCCATACTGGGACAGACGGTCCATCCAATACGAGAGGCTGCCGTCGGGCACCGCGAGCGAGACCTCGGTGCTGAGCCCGTGGCCTTCCCGGAAGGGGGCCATATGCGACCAGGGAAAGAACGTCAGGTCTGTACCCGGCCGCCCCTCCGCATCCGCATAAAAGAGGTGGTACGTACCCGGATCGTCCTGGTTGACGCTCCGCTTGACGAGGCGCATGCCGAGCACGCCGGCATAGAAGTCGAGATTCTCCTGTGCCGGCCCCGCAATGGCCGTCACATGGTGCAGCCCCGTCGATGATCGCATCAGAATGCCCTCCGGCTCCCTCCACGGGATCATAACCTCGGCGCGACATGCTATCCTCAACTGATGCGGCAGCTGCCCCTCACGCGTTAGCATGTCTCAGGATTGCGCCGGTGAGTTGACCGGCGTTTTCGTGTACGACACCAGCAGGGGCGGGATTCTGTCGAGGAGGGTACCCTATGGCAAGCCGGCCTAAAGTGACACAGCAGAAACGCGCACGCGAGCGCGCCCGTCAGGAACGGCAGCAGGAAAAGGTCCGCCGCCGCGACGAGGCGAAGGTCCGCAAGACGAATACACCGGGCGCGATTGGCGGAGAAGATCCTGACATCGCCGGCATCATCCCCGGTCCGCAGCCCAGCCCATGGGGGGACGAGGATTTGCTGCCGCTGGACGATGAGGATGAAGTTGAGAACGCCGCCGGCGCGAACGGCGGGGGCCATTAGACACCGACAGTAGCCGCCGGCATGGCTGCCGCGCAGCCGACGCGGTGATCATCAAGCACCTGCCGCATCCGCGCTCACACGCACGAGGCCGCACTCACAGCGCACACGCACGCCGTAGTCGTTTGCTGCGGTATTCCAGATGGCCTGAGCGACCGCATGACCCGTTCTGCCGGCGAGGCGGCCGTACCTGGCTCACACCAGTGAATCGGACCACCTCGCCAGCGTCAAGGCTGGTGTCTCCCCTCAGCTTCTGCAGGGGAGAACAGATCGCTGCGGGGTAATCAGACGGTTCGACGACCGCTGACCAGACCCACCACGAACAGCACCAGGGCGATCACCAGCAGGACATAAATGAAGTTGCCCATCGTATAGCCGCTGACCAACCCGAGCAACCACAGAACCAGCAGGATCACCGCAATAGTAAACAACATCTTGTTTGCCCCTCCTGGGCCACCTGTAGAGCACAAGGTGTGCCGGGCCGTAAGGTCCTGCTAAACGGACCTCGAGCGGACTTCACCCCCTGAGGTGTGTCGCGGCTTACCATTTATTAGGGGCCACCCGGATGAGTTCTCGTCAAATCGGCAAGCCAATGCCACCTGCAGGAGGCCGAGGGTCATAACGGATCCCTGTCGCGCTCCACCGTAACCTCGACCGTTCGCAGCGGAGCCTCTCCGGCCAGGAAGACTCCCTCAGGTTCCCCGTCCCCCGGGGCGAACGGATCCACCGGAAGGAACGGGCGTTCCTCCATGGCAAGCGTCACATCGCGGATGTCTTCGTACGTGGCAAGCATCACGTCGGCAATCGCATAGAGGGTGTACTGCACGGACCGTGCGGCATGGAGCGCGAACGTCTCAAGGATCGCTCCCCTGACCCCCTCGCGATACGCGCCGAAGGTCACTTCAGGGTTGACATATGTCCACCGTGCGTTCAGCGTTCCCGCAAGCAGACCCTGCACCGCATCCTCGCT
>JACCXG010000164.1 GCA_013697225.1 Acidobacteriota bacterium | reverse complement strand
CCCTGGCCCCGGGACTGAAGACGCTGGAGGACGCCCGGGAAATCAGAACCCGCTTTCTGCTGGCCTTCGAGCGGGCCGAGAGGGAACCCGATCCGGCTGAACAGGCGCTCCTGCTGACTTTCGTCGTGGTGGGAGGCGGGCCGACAGGTGTCGAGCTCGCAGGCATCCTGCCCACGATCGCCAGGCGGGGATTCAAGGGAGACTTCCGCCGGATCGACCCCGCCCGGATCCACGTCGTGCTCGTCGAAGCAGGCCCGCGGCTGCTGCCGACCTTTCCCGAGAGGCTCTCGAAGCGTGCCTTCCGGGATCTGGAGACGCTCGGGGTGCAATGCCGGACCGGCGCCATGGTGACGCGGATTACGGAAGACAGCGTCTACCTGGGCGACGAACGGATTCCCACGCGGACGGTGTTCTGGGCAGCCGGTAATGCGGCGTCCCCGCTGATCCGGCGGATGGGCCTCGCTGTCGACCGCGCCGGCCGGGCGCAGGTTCTTCCGGACCTCTCGGTGCCTGGCCATCCTCATGTCTTCATCATCGGCGATGCGGCTGCAGCGGAGATGACGGTGCCCGATGTCCCTCGCGGCCACGCGAGGCCATCGGGAGCGGCCTCCTATGTCCCTGGCCTGGCCACCGCTGCCCAGCAGATGGGAGGACACGCCGCCGAGGGCATCCTGCGCACACTCGCACGCAAGGAACGACTTCCCTTCCGCTATCGCGATCGGGGATCGATGGCCGTCATCGGACGGAATCGCGCGGTGGCACTCATCGGGGGACTGCAGCTGGGAGGTCGAGTGGCCTTCTGGTTGTGGCTGCTCGTCCACATCATGTACCTCGCGGGCTTCCGGAACCGCCTCAGCGTCCTGGTCGAGTGGGGCTACGCGTACTTCACGTTCCGGCCCGGTGCACGCCTGCTCACCGACCTCACACCACCCCCGCCGGGCGTGGTCACACAGCAGCCTCCACAGACCTGACCTGAGCCAGCCTACGCGCAGCTCCTTGGACCTGCCTCGGGCCGAACGTCACCGTGGGATGTCGAACAGGTAGCCCGCGAGCCAGGCCAACAAGCCGGCGAGCAGCACGGCACCAACGAGGGCGATCAGCGTCCACGTCAGCAACCGCCGAAGGCCGTCGTCTGGTCCCGTGTCCTTGTGAGGGTCAGTCATTTCTTCTCGAGAACGCCCCGCCGGGAGACGATCGCCGCGACCCGACCGTGCAGGCCTACATCGACTCAGATGGACGCAAGGTCGGACAGGGCGTGGCGCAGGTCTATCGCTACGGCGGGGGCAGCCGTGAGGCGGGGATCCCCAGCTCGCGTGCAATCTCGCGCAGCGAGTCCTTCACGGTCTGCACGTTCCTCGGTCCCATCCGCAGGAGCTGTTTCTGCGCGCCGGTCAGGGACTCCAGCCTGGGATCGGCGTACCCGTAGCCGATGCCCACCGGGCGCAGCTCGACTGGTTCCTGCGGCACGGGTGTCTGGAGGAGCTGCACGATTGCCCTCTCCAGATGTGCGTCGAAGGAACTCCGGGAGCCGAGCTCCCGATGCGCGTCTTCGATGCGGGGCTTCAGGGTGGCATAGATCTCGGCGGTCCCGGAGGGGTTTACCGACTCCACGGCTGCCGCCAGGTCGTTGTACCGCTCGTAACTCCGCGGATCCACGCGCAGCGTACCTCCCTCGGAGAGCACGCTGAAGCCTGTCGCGGGACGCAGCACTTTCAGGTGTCCCGATGGTGTGCGCCCTTCCGAGATGTTCGTGACCACGACGGTGAAGTTCCGGATCAGGCCATCGGTCGCCAGCCATGCCGCAACCTTCGGGTGGTTGGAAAGATGCCGGAGCAGCTCCCGGACGAAGGCGTCGCTTTCCTCGAGCGGCGGGACGTCCCCCGGCATCGGCTCACCGCCGAGCGGCGCCACCGGTTCGGCGCCCTCCTGTGCCCCGCGGGCATCTGCCGCCGCGGGCGGGGGCTGGTCTTTGGTACGGAAGAGGAAGTACCCACCCACGAGGGCGGCAACGAGGAGCACCACGACAGCCGCAATCCACTTCCTCGGCGGGCCGTCGTCCGGATGTACCTCAGGCGCGTGCTCTCGGCCTGTATTCAGTTCGTAATCTGCCGGATCCTGCATTCGGCGCCTCCGAGCGTCCTGTCCCGGCCCGAAGCGGTCCCTGCGGTGGGCAGGGTGCCGGGGTCTTCATTGTCGCACCAGATCCGCCGGTGCTCTCACCCACCCTTCGTATACTGGCAGTCCGGCGCCTCCGGGTTGCTGGGTGTGTCGAGCGGATGCGGGCGTTTTACGTCCCCCGGCGCGGCGGGTGTCGCCAGGCGCTTGCTGACGAAGAGCAGTTCGTAGGCGTGCGCCGGGAACGGCTGCAGGCCATCCGCACAGCTGTAGTTGTTGAAATGCAGAT
>JACCXG010000155.1 GCA_013697225.1 Acidobacteriota bacterium | reverse complement strand
ATGCGCTCCGCGGGCCGGGCTACTGGCGGACCGACGCGTCGCTCTTCAAGCACCTGGCGTTCGGGGCGGACCGCGGCCTCGAGCTCAGGCTGGAGGTGGTGAACCTGTTCAACACGGTGAACCTCGGGAACCCCGGGAACCCCGAGTCCGAGATCGGCGTGCCTGGCAACTTGAACGCGAACGCCGGCCGGATCACGTCCACGGCATTCTTCAACGCCGACCCGCAGCGGAACCTGCAGTTTGGAGTGAAGTTCAGGTTCTAAAGGAGCTGACGCAGACACACTCCCAAATCCCAACTCCCAATTCCCAAGGGAGAACAACGCGCTTTGGAAGTTGGGCGTTGGTAGTTGGGAATTGGGAGTTGGGAATTGGGAGTTCTGTCAGCTCTTCCCGTTGGCCATCGCGCCGAGGAACTCGCCGTTATTCTTCGTCTTCCCCATCTTCGACAGCAGGAGTTCCATTGCTTCGACAGGCGAGAGCGGGGTGAGCACCTTGCGGAGGACCCAGACACGGTTCAGGTCCTCGCGGGCCAGCAGCAGTTCTTCCTTCCGGGTGCCGCTCTTCTGGATGTCGATGGCGGGGAAGACCCGGCGGTCGGCAAGCTTGCGATCCAGGTGGATCTCCATGTTGCCGGTGCCCTTGAACTCCTCGAAGATGACTTCGTCCATGCGGGAGCCGGTGTCGACCAGCGCCGTGGCGATGATCGTGAGCGATCCCCCTTCTTCGATATTCCGCGCCGCCCCGAAGAACCGCTTCGGGCGCTGAAGGGCATTGCTGTCCACACCGCCCGACAGCACTTTGCCCGACGGCGGGACAATCGTGTTGTAGGCGCGGGCGAGGCGCGTGACCGAGTCGAGCAGGATCACGACGTCCTTCTTGTGCTCGACCAGGCGCTTGGCCTTCTCGATGACCATCTCGGCGACCTGCACGTGCCGCGTGGCGGGCTCGTCGAAGGTCGAGGAGATGACTTCCCCCTTCACCGACCGCTGCATGTCGGTCACCTCTTCCGGCCGCTCGTCGATGAGCAGCACGATCAGGTAGATCTCGGGGTGGTTCGCCGTGACGCTGTTGGCGATGTTCTGCAGCAGCATCGTCTTGCCGGTGCGCGGGGGGGCGACGATCAGGCCGCGCTGCCCCTTCCCGATCGGCGTCATCAGATCCATGACGCGTGCGGAGAGGTTATCGGGCGCCGCCTCGAGCCTGATGCGCTCCTGGGGGTAGAGCGGCGTCAGGTTCTCGAAGAAAATCTTCTCGCGCGTCTTCTCCGGCGGCTCGAAATTGACAGCCTCGACCTTGATGAGGGCGAAGTACCGCTCACCCTCCTTGGGCTGACGGATCTGACCCGATACCGTGTCGCCGGTGTGCAGATCGAACTTGCGGATCTGCGAAGGGGAGACGTAGATGTCGTCAGGGCCTGGCAGGTAGTTGTAGTCGGGCGCACGCAGGAAGCCGAAGCCGTCGGGCAGCGTCTCGAGCACCCCTTCCGAGAACAGGAGGCCGCTCTTCTCGGCACGCGAGCGGAGGATCTGGAAGATCAGCTCCTGCTTGCGCATCCCGGTGGCCCCCGGCACGTCGAGCTGCTTGGCGATCTTGGTCAGCTCCGTCACGCTCATGTCCTTGAGCGTGCCAAGCTCCACGACCACCTCGTCCCTGCCCGGCTGCGGCGGCGCCTCCGGCGGGGCGCTCGCGGCGCTCGCAGGCCCCGCGTTGCCCATGTTGTTCTCGACGGCGGCGGCGGCCCGGCCGCCACCGCGCCCGGACTGTGCGTTTACGCGTGACCGGTTCTGGCCAGGCTGACGATCATTTTCCACAGTGCGTCCAATC
The DNA here is from genome assembly GCA_013697225.1 of Acidobacteriota bacterium. Taxonomy (GTDB): domain Bacteria; phylum Acidobacteriota; class Vicinamibacteria; order Vicinamibacterales; family 2-12-FULL-66-21; genus JACCXG01. Next base: position 5,390 of record JACCXG010000155.1, on the reverse strand, counting down.
CTTCGCCGTTCGCAGCCGAGACGGGCAGCGGCGGCATGCCTAGTGAGTGTTCGAGCGCCTTCAGGTTGCGCGCGCGCTCGCCGCGCGACAGCTTGTCTATCTTTGTGGCGACGATCCGGTGGTCCACCTGCATGGAGCTGAACCAGTGCGCCGCCTGGATGTCGCTCTCGAGACCTGGATGCCTCGCGTCGACCAGCAGCAGTGCGACCGGTCCCTGATCCGCCCCGCGTGAGGCCGGCCGCTTACCCGCCGGGCCGATGCCCTCTCCAGCAGTGACGGCGTCGGCTGCGAGGCTGAATTCCTGCCCTGCGTTGCCGACAGCACCCGATCCGCGCCGGGTACGCGCGGCAGCAAAATAGGCCTCGGACACCGTCGCCAGCTCGGCCGCCGCATCAGCGCCGCCCCGTGCGTACCCGTAACCGGGCAGGTCCACCAGGTAGAGGCTGCGCCTGCCGGGGCCGCCTCCCTCGATGGTGATCCGGAAGACGTTCGCCAGACGTGTCTTTCCGGGAGCGGCGCTCGTGCGCGCGATCTTGCGGCGGCACAGCGCGTTCAGCAGCGTGGACTTCCCGACATTCGACCGCCCCGCAACGGCGACCTGGAGGAGGCCGTCACGGGGAATCCCTTCGGTGCTGCCGCCTGCGGCAGCGCTCGTCACGAACTCGGCGGCGATGACCTTCAACTCGGTAGTGCGCCCGCAGGCTTCGGCCGCGCGATCAATGCGTGATGGTGTCGTCGATGATGGCGGGCTGGACGGTCTCGTCTGCCGCGGCACCCGTGGCCGGCATGCCGGGCAGGGGACGCGCCAGCGCGATCTTCAGCACTTCATCCATCGTCTCGACCATGTAGATGTCGAGCGAGTCGAGTACGGCCTTCGGGATGTCCGCGAGATCCTTCTCGTTATCCTTCGGCAGCACGATGCTCTTGAGCCCCGCGCGGTGCGCCGCCAGGACCTTTTCCTTCACGCCGCCAATCGGCAGCACCTTCCCGCGGAGCGTGATCTCCCCCGTCATCGCGACGTCGCGGCGGATCTCGATCTTGCCGAGAGCGGAGACCAGAGCCGTCGCCAGGGTGATTCCGGCGGAGGGACCGTCCTTCGGGATCGCCCCTTCGGGGATGTGGATGTGCACGTCGGTCGTGCGGTTGAAGTTCTTCGGGATCTGGAACTCGTCCGCCTTGGATCGCACGTAGCTCATCGCGGCCTGCGCGGATTCCTGCATCACGTCGCCGAGCTTGCCGGTGAGGGTCAGCCGCCCCTTGCCGGGCATGAGCGTGGCTTCGATCACCAGGATCTCGCCGCCGACTTCCGTCCACGCGAGCCCCGTCGCCACGCCAACTTCGTTCTTCTCTTCCGCCAGTGTCGGACGGAAGCGCGGCACGCCCAGGTATTCCGTCACCTTGGCGGCCGAGATCTCTTCCTTGAACTGCGCCCCCTGCACGACGACCTTGCGGGCTACCTTCCGGCAGATCGAATTGATCTCCCGCTCCAGACTGCGGACCCCCGCTTCCCGGGTGTAGCGCTGAATGATTGTCTGGTACGCCTCGTCCAGGATGGAGACGTTATCCTGCGTCAGGCCGGTGCCCTCGATGGCCTTCGGCCCGAGGAAGCGCTTGGCGATCTCGACCTTCTCCTGCTCCGTGTAACCGGCCAGCTGGAGCACTTCCATGCGGTCGCGCAGCGCCTGCGGAATGGTGTGCAGGACGTTGGCGGTGCAGATGAACATGACGTTCGAGAGGTCGTACTCGACGTCGAGATAGTGGTCCAGGAACGCGTTGTTCTGTTCGGGGTCGAGCACCTCGAGCAGCGCCGCCGAGGGGTCGCCGCGGAAGTCCATCGACATCTTGTCCACTTCGTCCAGCAGGAACACCGGGTTCATCGAGCCGGCCTTCTTCATCATCTGGATGATCTGGCCGGGGAAGGCCCCGATGTAGGTCCGCCGGTGGCCTCGGATTTCCGCCTCGTCGCGGACGCCTCCCAGCGAGAGCCGCACGAATTTCCGGTTCATCGCGCGCGCGATCGACTTGGCGAGCGAGGTCTTGCCGACGCCCGGAGGGCCGGCGAAGGTAAGGATGGTTGCCTTCGGCTTCTTCACCAGTGCCCGCACGGCAAGGAACTCGAGGATGCGATCCTTGATCTTATCGAGGCCGTAGTGGTCCTCGTTCAGGATCTCTTCCGCGCGCCGGAGGTCACGGCTCTCCTTCGTCTTCTTGTGCCACGGGACGGCGATCAGCCAGTCCAGGTAGTTGCGCGAGACGGTGGCCTCGGCAGACATCGGAGGCATCGACTCGAGGCGCTTCAGCTCCTGGATGGCCTTTTCCTCGACCTCCTCGGGCATCTTGGACTGGTCGATCTTCTTCTTCAGCTCCTCGACCTCGTTGCCCTTGTCGTCTTTCCGACCCAGTTCCTTCTGGATCGCCTTCATCTTCTCGTTGAGGTAGTACTCCTTCTGGGCCTTCTCCATCTGCTTCTTCACGCGCGACTGGATCCGGCGGTCCACCTGGAGCTTGTCGACCTCGGCCTCGAGGATGCCTGCAATACGGTTCAGGCGCTCGACCGGGGAGATGATCTCGAGCAAATTCTGCTTCTCGTCCACCCCGACGAGCAGGTGAGCGGCGATAGTATCGGCGAGCTTGCCCGGGTCGTCCACACGGACGGCGGCAATCATGGCGTCGTAGTGCAGGTTGTTCGACAGTTTCACATACTGCTCGAACAGCGAGACCACGCGGCTCATCGTCGCCTCTGCGTCCGCCCCGGTCTCCTTGTGCTTCGGCACGATCTTGACGACGACACGGAAGAAGCCCTTGTCTTCCTTCCACTCGACCGCGCGTGCACGCTCCACCCCTTCGACGAGCACCTTGATGTTGCCATCCGGGAGCTTGAGGCTCTGCACGATGTTCGCAACACAGCCCATCGTGTAGATGTCGGCCGGCTGCGGGTCGTCGATGGCGGCATCATGCTGGGCCGCGAGGAAGATGCGCTTGTCCTTCAACAGGGCGTGCTCGAGGGCACGCGTCGAGGAGGGCCGTCCGATGACGAACGGCATCATCATGTGCGGGAAGACGACGACGTCCCGGAGCGGGACGATCGGCAGCGTTTCGTAGAGTTCCATTTAATCCAATTGTCAAAACGGCCAAGGGAGCCGGACCCGCACGCGAACCGGGAGCGCCGGCGTCCTAGCCGGCCTTCTCGATCAGCGTGATCGGCTTTTCCTTGGACTGGACGACCTCACGCGTGATGACGCACTCGCGAACCTTCTTCTGGCCCGGAAGGCTGTACATGAGGTCCAGCATCAGGTCCTCGATGATCATCCGCAGGCCCCGCGCCCCGATCTTGCGCTGCAGCGCGGACTCGGCGATCGCCTCGAGGGAGTCGTCCGTGAACCGGAGCTTCACGTTCTCGTACTCGAACAGCTTCTGGTACTGACGCGTGATGGCGTTCCTGGGTTGCGTGAGGATCTGGACCAGGGCCGGCTTGTCGAGCTCGTGCAGGGTGCCGACCACGGGGAGGCGGCCGACGAACTCGGGGATGAGACCGTATTTGATGAGGTCTTCCGGCTCGACCATCTCAAGCGTGCTGCCGATGTCGCGCGTCGACAGCGACTTCACGTCGGCCCTGAACCCGAGCGTTTTCTTGCCGATCCGCCTGTCGATCTGCTTGTCGAGCCCGACGAAGGCTCCGCCGCAGATGAACAGGATGTTCGTCGTGTCGACCTGGAAGAACTCCTGGTGCGGGTGCTTGCGCCCGCCCTGCGGCGGGACGTTGGCCACCGTGCCCTCCAGGATCTTCAGCAGGGCCTGCTGCACCCCTTCACCCGAGACGTCGCGGGTAATGGAGGGGTTCTCGTCCTTGCGGCAGATCTTGTCGACTTCGTCGATATAGATGATCCCCTGCTGGCACTTCTCGATGTCGCCGCCGGCCGCCTGCAGCAGCTTCAGGATGATGTTCTCGACATCCTCGCCGACGTACCCCGCTTCGGTGAGGGTTGTCGCATCGACGATCGTGAACGGGACGGAGAGGAGCTTGGCGAGGGTCTGTGCCAGCAGCGTCTTGCCCGTGCCGGTCGGGCCGATGAGCATGATGTTCGACTTGGTCAGCTCGATGTCGTTCCGGCTGCGGGACTGCTTCTGGATCTCGATCCGCTTGTAGTGGTTGTACACCGATACGGCGAGTTTTTTCTTCGTTTGCTCCTGCCCGATGACGTACTCGTCGAGGAACTTCTTGATCTCCTGGGGCACCGGCAGGGACGAGCGCGACCCCCCGCGGGCCTCGAAACGATTGTCGTCGGCAATGATGTCGTTGCAGACTTCGACGCACTCGTCGCAGATGAAGACGGTGGGCCCGGCAATCAGCTTGCGGACGTCGTTCTGGTCCTTGTTGCAGAAGGAGCAGCGGAGGATTTCGCCGTCAGCGGTTTTCTTGACCATGGTGATCAGTCCCCAGTGCCGCGTGTCCAGTGACCAGCTTCCGCGCGTGGGCCGCTGGAAACCGGCAGGTGGAGACTACGCCCGTTTCCTGATGACGTCATCAATAATACCGTATTCCTTACCCTGATCCGGCCCCAGGATGTAATCGCGCTCCGTGTCCTCCTGGATCCGCTTGAGCGGCTGCCCCGTGTGGTATGCCAGGATCTGGTTCAGCCGTTCGCGGGTCCGGAGCAGCTCGCGAGCGTGGATATCAATATCTGTGGTCTGTCCGCCGAGCCCCTGTACCCAGGGCTGATGGATGAGAATCCGCGAGTTCGGCAGCGAGAAACGCTTCCCTCTGGCGCCCGCTGCCAGCAAAACAGCCGCCACCGACGCCGCCTGCCCGATGCAGTAGGTCTGGACGTCCGGCTTGATGAACTGCATGGTGTCGTAGATCGCCATCCCGGCCGTGACGACTCCCCCCGGGCTGTTGATGTACAGGAGGATGTCGCGGTCCGGGTCCTCCGCCTCGAGGAACAGCATCTGGGCGATGACGAGATTGGCGATCTGGTCGTCAATCGGCGTCCCGACGAAGATGATGCTGTCTTTCAGCAGACGCGAAAAAATGTCGTAGGCGCGCTCCCCGCGGTTGGTCTGCTCGACCACCATGGGGATGAGCTGCATGCGTTCAGGCATAAACAGTCCGAAAGCCTTGCGTTCCGTGCAATGTGCTGGGGGTCGAAAGGGGAGATGCTCCAGCGGGTTCCTCAGAATTGTACCATGGTTCCCCGGCCGGCCCAGGTTCTCTGGCCTTATCGGAAGGGTCAGCCCTCTTCGATACCGGTTGCCCGCGAGAGCAGGAATGCCACTGTCTTCTCGCGGCGCAGCCCGGTATAGAGGCGGCTGAGGCCCCCCTCTTTCTCGAGCCGCGCCCGCACGTCGGCTGCCGGCCGCTCGGTCCGCTCCGCGTAACGGCCGACCTCGGC
>JACCXG010000131.1 GCA_013697225.1 Acidobacteriota bacterium | reverse complement strand
AAATCATCACGCTGCGCGCGGTACTCGGCCGATGCGGCGAGCTCCGCCTCGAGGGTGAGGATGCGCGCTGAACTCTCCTCGAGCCGGATGGCAAGATCGTCACGCTGCGTGCGGGACTCTCCCGATGCGGCCAGATCCGCCTCGAGCGCCTCGATGCGGGCGGCGCCAGCCTCCAGGGCAGCGGCAAGGGTCGCCCGCTCCTCAGCAACGAGGCGAGCGGCCTCGGCCTGCATCTGGAGGGCGCTGTCCCGGGCGGCACGTTCGTCCCGCAGGGTGGCTTCGCACGCCGCCGACACCCCGAGGCGCGCCTCGAGCTCGCGCACATGCGCATGCACCTGTTCGTGCGCAGCCTGGAGCTCGCGGATAGTGTGGTGCCGCTCCTCGAGCGCGGAGGTGAGAGTGTCGCGCTCGGAGCGAACTCCCTGCAGTGCGGAGAGCTGTGCAAGAAGGGCGGCGTGCCCGGCCGCGCGACCGTCGATTTCCGTCTGGAGCTGCTGGTTCCGGGCGGCAGCCTGGTCCATCAGCGCCCCCGCCGTCTCGAGGTCGCCGGCGAGCGAGGCGCGGTCCTGTGCAGCCCTGTTCAGCTCCTCTCGAGCCTCCCGCAAGGCCCCCTCGAACCCCGCGTGCGCCTCGGCGGAGAGCGCGAAATCCCGAGTCAGAGCCTCCGCGTGCTCGCAAAGGCCCTGCAGCTCTCCCTCGAGCCGTGCTCTCTCCGTGTGAGCTTCGCCGAGAGCAGCATCGAGGAGCGCGTTCTGCGTGAGCCCTGCCTGGAGCTCTCCACGAACGTCATGAAGCTGACGCGCGGCCTCCTCATGAACCCGCGCGATCTCTCCCTGCGCCGCGCTCATCAGCGAGGCAGCAAGCTTCTGTATGTCGTCGTCGCCGGCACCGTGCGGGGCTTCGATACCGCGCACCGCGGCGTCGAGCGCTTCCCGGAGCGCGTGCAGGTGGCCCAGCGACACGTGAGCCCTTGCAGCGAGGAGCTGCCGGATCAGCGCCGGTGTGTCGATCGAAGCAAGGGGATGGAGGTCCATCGGGTTGAGGGGCACTTGAACGTATTGCAACGCAAAGGCCCGTTCCACACACCAGAAACGTGCAGCGTCAGCCCTCAGCTCCGGTCAGCCGCTAACAATTCCGTGCGGCGGATTGCATTTCTGGTCAGAGCTCAGGCCTGCCCCTTCACGTGCTCCTTCCAGCTGCGATTCAGTCTGGTCACCCCCGGCATCGGGACGGGAGGGACCTCCATCGACTGGAAGCTGATGTTCGGCGGAGTAAGGTCGAGTTCCGCTTTCAGGACCTCGTCCCACGTCAGTTCCTGCCCCGTGTACGCAGCCTCGCGGCCGAGAATCGCCGTCAGGGTGCTCTCGGCTACGGTCTTGAGCTCGTTGATCGGTTTGCCCGCGCGGATGCTGGCAATCAGGTTCGTGTGCTCCTGGACGTAAGGGTTCACCGGCTTTTCGGGCCGCTCGTAGGCCCAGGCGCTCGGCCCCATGATCTTGCCGGACGGATCCGTGCTTCCCCTGGTGCCGATGAAGTGCTCCCCTACGCGGTTGCGCGTTCCCTCGATCTGGCGGCACATGCTCATGATTCGTGCGCCGCTCGGGTACTCGAAGTCGACCGCGAAGTGGTCGAAGATGTGACCATATCTCGGGTCCGTCCGCTGCTGCCGCCCGCCCACCGCGATGGCGCGGATCGGATGTTCCCTCAGCACCCAGTTGGCCACGTCGATGTTGTGCACGTGCTGTTCGACGATGTGATCGCCGGAGAGCCAGGCGAAATAGAGCCAGTTACGGATCTGCCATTCGGTATCGGACCAATCCGGCTGACGAGGATGGTTCCAGAGCCCTCCCTGGTTCCAGAACACCTGCCCGCTGACGATGTCGCCGATCGCACCCTCGTGCAGGCGCGCGATGGTCGCCAGGTATTCGGCCTGGTGTCGGCGCTGGGTGCCGGCGCCGATCCCGAGGTTCTTCGTCAGGGCGGTCTCGTACGTGGCCAGCACGGATCGGATGCCGACCGAATCGGTCGCCACAGGCTTCTCGGTGAACACGTGCTTCCCGGCGGCAACAGCCGCTGCGAGGTGCACGGGCCGGAAACCGGGGGGCGTGGCCAGGATGACCAGGTCCACGTCGGGTGACGTGACCACATTCTTGTACGCGTCGAATCCCGTGAACACCCGCTCACCGGTCACCTTGAAGCCGGCCTTCCACTTTGCCCCGAAAGCCGCGTCACCCGCCGCCGTCTTGTCGAGCTGCATCCGGGATTGCTCGAGCCGATCAGGGCTGAGATCACCCAGCGCGGTGATCTCGATCCCTTCCGAGGACATCAGGACGTCCCGGATGGCGCCGGTCCCCCGGCCCCCCGTCCCGACGACTCCGACGCGAACCACATCCGATCCAAACACCCGGGCGCCGCTTGGAAACATCATCGCCGCGGCCGCCGCGGTCGTGGTCTGCACGAACGTCCGCCGTGTGACTGCGTTGTCACTCATCACGCGCTCCCTCTTGTGGCACTGTCTGTGGCGTCATTGCTCGGACATCACGATTCGAAACCCGACGAATGGCCCATCCGAGAGCCACCAGTTGCTTTTCGGGAGCTGCGGATCCCGCTCGTTCCATGACGAATCCTGGACAGCACGTGCCGTCGGCCCGGTCCCCTCGAGGGGATCCCGGAAGGAGCCGCCTCGTGTCACGAGCTCGCCGTCGGCCGTCGTCACCCACTCTGCGGCGTTCCCGAAAAGGTCGTGGAGCCCCAGCGCATCCGGCTTGCGCTTCCCGACCGGATGGGTGGTCCCCTTGGCGTTGCCCCGGTGCCACGTCATAGCCTCGCGACCCCCTTCATCGCTGCCGGCAGCCGCCAGCTCCGCCGCGCGGACCCATTCCGCCTCGGTCGGCAGCCGGTACCGTTTGCCGGTTTTCGACGACAGCCACGTGCAGAACGCCTCGGCGGCTGCTCGCGTCACGCTGATGACCGGGTAGCCGGCGTGGCCCCAGCCGTAATCCGGTGCACCATACGGTTGTGACGGGCGCGTCGTGGCGTCTGCGCTACCCTTCGAGCCGTCCAGGCCCGACGCGAAGACATCGTACATGTCCCACGTCACTTCGGTCCTGCTGATCAGGAAGGGGTTGACCTGAGTCGCCGCACCCTCGAGGGTGACCGCACCGCCGGGAACCGGCACCATCTCGAAAGCGACCAGCGTCCCCGCAATCGACTCCCGGTAGCCCTGGGCCTCTCCCGCAGGCGCGGGGGCCTGCGCGGCAACAGGTTCCAGCCCCTCCGCTGACCCGAGCAACGCGGCCGTCAGGACGGTGGTCACAAGCCAGAGAGGCCGCCGGCGAGGCAGTCGTACGGACCGAGCCGATCGAGGGGCAGAAGGCAAAGGCACCACGAGAAAGCCCATTATTACGCACCCTATCAAAATTGGGTATGGGCGCGCGGCTGTCCCGGCGGCGGTTCGTGGAA
>JACCXG010000116.1 GCA_013697225.1 Acidobacteriota bacterium | reverse complement strand
CGAGCTGTGAGGCGATCTGCGCCTTCGACGCTTCCGCCTGCTGCCGCTGCGCCGGCGAGTGCACGTAAATGCCCGACCGGTAATGGCTCCCGCGATCGCAGAACTGCCCCCCGGCATCCACGGCATCGACGTTGCGCCAGAACGTCTTCAACAACGTTTCGTAAGTAACCTTGGTCGGATCGTACGTCACTTGAACCGCTTCGGTGTGCCCCGTGCCTCCGGACGACACCTGGTCGTAGGTGGGGTTCGGTGTGTGGCCGGCCGTGAACCCGGACGTCGTCGCAATCACACCCGCCACCTTGTCGAACGCCTCCTCCACGCACCAGAAGCAGCCCGCGGCAAACGTTGCAGTTTCGGTCCGAGCCGTCGTTCCGGGCTGCGACGCGGCTGGCGCCGCGAATGCGGCACCCAAGGCGAGGGCGACAATCAATCGAGAAGATCGGGTCATCTGATCACGCTCCCTGTGGTTTGAAGATCAGGGCTGCGCCGTTCATGCAATACCGCTTCCCCGTCGGCCGCGGCCCGTCGTCGAAGACGTGGCCGAGATGCCCGCCGCAGCGCCGACAGTGGACCTCGGTCCGCTCACCGAACAGACTCCGGTCGACCGAGGTACCGATGGCGTTCGGCAATGGCGCCGTGAAGCTCGGCCACCCGGTTCGACTGTCGAACTTCGTCTGCGACGCGTAGAGCGGCAGGTCGCAGCCCGCGCAGTGAAACGTCCCAGGACGATGTTCGGCATCGAGCGGACTCGAGCCCGCCCGCTCAGTGCCGTGCTTGCGCAGCACTTGATACTGATCCTTTGTCAAGAGCTTCCGCCACTCGGCGTCGGTCTTCGTCACTTCGAATGCCGGCTCGGTAGAGCGCCCTTGGGATTGCTCGTCGGCACCAGCCGCGCACGCCGCGAGCGCGACGGGAGCCGAGCTCAACACCGCGAGAAACGTCCGTCTGTGCATAACTGCCTCGTTCTCACTACCTGATCCAGCTCACTACCTATCCAGGGTCCACGGCCTTGCGACCGGTCCTCAGAAGCTGCTATCGCTTCCTCAATAGGGTAATACCGGTGGCGTCCCAAAAATTCCAACCTTCGGTCACTCTGTTGAGATGGACGTTGAAATGAACCGTTGCGTACGAGGGTGATAGTCGAGGTCAGATGGCGGTGCGCATGCCGAGAGTGACGCCGGCGCAGCATCGCTCCCGAGGTATTCCGCTGGTGCCAGGACACACGAGCCCTCGCTCGTCAGCGTCGAAGGCATTCTTGGATCCACTGTAGCGCAGGACCAAGGGACGTGACAATGTCCCACAGCCCGGTGCCGGAGATCAGACGATCAGCAGTGTGTTGGCGATGGGCCCGAAAGACCGGCGCTGATCAGCGGGCTGTACTGGGCATCGCCAACCGCGCCAGAGTGAGCAGTTTGTCACTGACTCCTTGATGAGTTGTCGCGCCCACACAGCTTCTTCATGAGCGTGAGGCGCACGTCATGTGCGGGCGTTACGAGGAATGTCGCCGGCCGCGCCTTTTATTCCCGCGAGCGCGCGGATGGGCACCCTGGCAGGGTGCACGGCGTGTCGACGCGGAAGGTCGACGATCTGGCGGTGAGCGCGGTCGAACCTTTGCGCTGTCCCGCTTGGTGGCATCACCTCGGCACCGATCGTCGAGGGGCGTTGAACCTGAGTCGGAATAAGGCGGCGGCTCCCGGATATCAATTCCGTAGAATGCGATCCGGCAAGAGGTCACACGTGCCCGACGATCCACGGCCGCGCCGCGCCGCCGGACCACGTGTGCGGCAGGCTACTTCTTGCCGAACGGCTCGTCGGCGAACCCGGCCTTCGCCGGCGGTGCGAAGATGAGGCCCGACGTGTACTTGTCCATCTTTTTCTCTTTCATCAGCGTCTCGATCGACATAGCGTACTGCTTGCGTGCTTCGTCCACGCTCTTTTTGCCGGTCGCCACTTCGTCCGCAAGGTTCAGGGCGAGGAAGTTCGCCGGTTCCTTGTCGCAGATCGCGCCGATCATCCCGGCGGTCCGGTTGAGGATGACGCTGCCGTCGAACTGCAGGATCTCACCAGCCTTCGACGGGTCGACGTTGTAGTTCACCGCCTGGTGCATGGCGTCCTTGTGCGGGATCGGGAAGTTGTGGTCGATCTCCTTGTTCATGACCTCCGTGTACTTCCACGGCCCGTTGTCGTGCCAGATGATCCGCATGCTCGTCACCTCGGCCGGTTCGCCGTA
>JACCXG010000104.1 GCA_013697225.1 Acidobacteriota bacterium | reverse complement strand
GCCGAGATTTCGAAACGTGAGCGCCTTGTCGGGATGACTGACGGTGAGCGCTGTCTCGATCAGGCCGAAGCGGTTTTCACGCTCGAAGAACGAGTCGCCAATGAAGAGGATGCGGTCGCCGTCCTGAAGCGTGACCGCCGGCGTCTGGAGTTCAGCGGCCGGCGGGCTCTGCCGTGCCGATGCCGGGGTTGCAGCAAGGGCTGCAAGGACCAGCGCGATAGCAATGCGGTACACAGCGAGACCTCCGCTTCGATTTGGGTTTGGGCAGTCTACCATGCAGGAAAGGAGGGTAGGGCGATGCGCGTCCTTCAACGAGGCGATCCCGTTCCGCACTTCCGCGTGACGACTATCGAGGGCCAGGGCGTCGCGTATTCGACGGTCTGGCAGCACAGGATCCTCGTGCTGGTCACGCTTCCAGTCTCGGACCCCGACCCGCCTGAGTTGCAGGTCATCGGCAGAGGGTCTATAACCACCGCTGGAGGAGCTATGCACGACGACGATCTGCCAGTCGGTCGGATTCTGAGCCGCAGAGAAGCCCTGGCCCTTCTCTCCGCCGCCGGTGCGACGGTGCTCGGCCCTTTCGGCAGCAGCCCTTCCGCCGCGACGCTCGGTCAGGCGGCCGCGTCGGCTCCGGTCCCCGGGTGCGTCGTCCGTCCGGAGTTGATTGAGGGCCCGTACTTCATCGATCTGCAGCTGAACCGATCGGACATCCGGTCGGAACCCTCGACCGGAGCGGCCATGCCGGGCGCACTCCTCACGCTGGCGCTCAACGTGTCACAGATCAGCAGTGGGACATGCACTCCGCTCCAGGGGGCAATGGTGGACCTGTGGCAATGCGACGCGGCAGGTGAGTACTCGGCATTCGAGGACCGGACAGTCGGCTTCGACACGCGGGGAAAACAGTTCCTCCGCGGTCATCAGCTCACGAACGACCAGGGCCTCGCGCGATTCACGACGATCTACCCGGGATGGTACTCGGGGCGCGCCGTCCACCTGCACTTCAAGATCCGCAAGGACACGGGCGCGGGCGAGACGTACGAGTTCACCTCGCAGCTCTTTTTCGACGAGACGCTGACCGACAGCGTGCACCTGCGCCCACCCTACGCCACGAAGGGAAAGCGCGATACGCGGAACGAGACGGACCGGTTCTTCAAGGACGGCGGGGACCGGCTCCTGCTCGCGACCAGTCCTCGCGGTGAGGGATTCGACACCACGTTTGGAATCGGTCTCGACCTGTCGGACGCACGGACCGGCGGGCCGGACCGCTGGCAGGGAGCCCCGGGGGGGCGCGGCCGCGGACGCGGCCAAGGCTGATCGACCTGACTTCCCCGCTGAACGTGCGGCGGCGTCGACGTCGGCGGCCGATTACGAGACGGCGTTCGGCTATGCCAGGTACAACGGCGCGAACCTGGACATCGGCCACTTCGTCGCGGGCCAGAACACGTCGCCGGTGCCCTTTTTCAAGCAGCACCACGATCGGATCACGCACATCCACGTCAAGGACCGGAAGCGGGAGAACGGACCGAACGTCCCCTTCGGTCAGGGCGATACGCCCCTCAAGAAAGTCCTCCAGCTGATTCGAGACAACCGGTGGAACATCAAGGCGACGATCGAGTTCGAATACCCGGTGCCTGAGGGTTCGGATCGGATGACCGAGCTGAAGAAGTCCATCGATTACTGTCGCGACGCCCTGGCGTAGGCGGTTTCCGCCCTACATCAAAGCTTCCTGTGAACCGTGATCTGCTCGCACCTGCTGTCTGCGCGGACGATGTTCTCTATCAGCGCGAACAATGGGTCGTCCGGCGCCATTTTGTTTCTGCCCAGGAGTCTGTCCGTGAGTGAGCGGTGCTTGTGTACCTGAATAACCCAGTCTCGTTCGAGTGCAGAATTTTCCGCATCCGTATTCGCGCCTACCACGTACGACGCGCCGTTACCGTCGACATCGATATACCAGCCCCAATCCTCGGTGCTCGGCGCGGTAGCCCGGTACTGGGTGTGCGCGAGCTTCTCCCGGACCCACCTCAAGGCACTCTCGCCGGCGAGCGGATTGATCGGATTGGGCGTCTCCGCGGACACGTCGAATAGTGCCGTTCTGAAAGAGATGACATGAGCCATACGGTGCCCCTTGATGTCGCGTGCTTCAGTCGGTTCGCGCATCATCGCACCCGCGGGGCCCGGCGGCAAGCGGATGCTGCTGCCAGTTGGCCGCTGAGGCCATTCAAACTGGCA
>JACCXG010000066.1 GCA_013697225.1 Acidobacteriota bacterium | reverse complement strand
TTCCTCGTGGGTGCGCGGCTCGAGAATGGAAAGCGTGCTGCGGGAGTACGGCTGCAGCTCGATCGAGGCGGTCAGATGGAGACGTTCGGAGCGTCTGCCGAGCTCACCGACGAGGAGGTGATGCGCGCGCCCGACCTGGCCATCGGCGGCAGCTCCGTGCGGCTCGACGGACTGCGATATCGAATCGGGCTGAATCTCTCTGGCGAGCGCGGCGCCCGGTTGACGGGCGACCTGACGCTCGAGGCCTCACCCGGACGGCTCGTGCCGCCGCTCGAGATCAGTGGAGCTCGCGGCTGGCGCACCGGTTATGTTGTCCCGGTGACGTCCGGCACCCTGACCGGTGAGCTGAAGGTTGGCGAAGAGCGGATTCCGCTGGACGGCACTGGTTACCACGATCACAACTGGGGCTTCTGGGAAGGGGTGTCGTGGCAGTGGGGGCAGGTGCAGCACGAGGACCTGTCGTTCATCTTCGGGCGCGTGTTCGCCCCACGCGACGCCGCCGATCCCGAGCGGATGCCAGGCTTCGTCGGGGCGCTTGGTCCCGATGGCCCCATTGGATACACGACCGACGTCCGGATCACCGAGACGAACGATGCGGCCGGCAGGCCGGCGGCGATTTCCGTCCGCGCCCGGGGCTCCGCGCTGGACCTGGATCTTCGGTTCGACACAGCCTCCGCGGAGACGACCCGGATGACACAGGGACCCATTGCGCGGGGCGTGACGTTTCTGCAGCTGCAGGGGGTGTATACGGTGACCGGGAGTGTGGCAGGCCGAACTGTCGAGTTCCGGGCGCCCGGCGCAGCCGAGACCTTCCGCGGGCAGTAGCTCTTCGTGCTACGCTTCGCCGATCGGCGCCGCGACCGCGCCGTGATGTTGATGCGGCAGGAGGAGGCAGCATGGCGAGGCGCGAGGACACGACCCGGCGCGATTTCATCAAGACGGTGGGAGCTGGCGTGGCTGCGGCTGGAACGGTTGCCGCGACCCGGTCCGAAGCCTCGGTGCGCAAGTCTCCGGCACTCGCGCGCGGCCGCGTGATCGGCGCGAACGACCGCATCAACGTCGGGTTCGTCGGCTGCGGCGGCCGCATGAACACCCACATCCGCCGTGTCATGGAGCGCCACAAGGAAGGTGGCGACGTCCAGCCCGTGGCGGTCAACGACATCTGGGACAAGCGCAAGGCGCGCGCCCGCGAAGCCACCGGCGTGGACGAGCGCTCGGTGCACCACGACTATCGCGAGCTCTGCGCGCGGCCCGACGTGGACGTGGTCGTCATCTCCTCGCCGGATCACTGGCACCATCTGCACACGATGGAGGCGCTCCGCAACGGCAAGGACGTCTATCTCGAGAAGCCGATGACCTACACGGTCGAGGAGGCGCGGGAGATTGCCGAGGCGGTGCAGGCCGGCGGCCGGATCCTCCAGGTGGGCAGTCAGTACACCTCGATGGATCATTTCTGGAAAGCCAAAAAGGCGATCGAGGACGGCCTGCTCGGTGACGTCGTCTGGGCGTCTGGCGGTTTCGGCCGCAACCGCAACCTGCGAGGGGAGTGGAACTACGCCATCGATGCGGATGCGACCGATCGGACGCTCGACTGGAAGGCGTTCCTCGGACCGGCACCGAAGCGCGCCTTCGATCCCGAGCGCTACTTCCGCTGGCGCAAGTACTGGGACTACTCGGGCGGGATCGCGACTGACCTCTTCTATCACACGGTTTCACCGCTGCTGCTGTCCATCGGCGGCGAATTCCCCTCGAGGGTGACCTCGTCGGGCGGTATCTACGTCCAGAAGGACCGCGAGGTGCCCGACACGTTCTTCATGAACGTCGATTATCCGAGCTGGACGATGCAGCTTGCGTGTTCGGTGGCAAGCGGGGTTGGTGCACCGCTCGTCATCCATGGATCCCAGGCAACGCTCTTCGTGGGGCAGAACAGCGAAAGCCTGAACAACACGCAGATGGAGATCGTTCCCGATAACGAGTACCGGGAGGAGTTCGTCAAGAAGACCGGCGCCGAGGTCCTGAAGATCGAGGTGCAGCCGTTCGCGCGCGGGGCCCACCCGCACATGGACAACTTCCTGGAGTGCGTCCGGTCGCGCAAGGAACCAAACCTGCCGGCGCGGCTCGGGTACCAGGCGATGGCCGCCATCGCCATGGGCGTTCAGTCGTACCGCGATCAGGAAGTGCTCTTTTTCGACTCCCGCCGCGAGCGGATCAGCCGCAAGCCGCTCCGGACGTAAGGGGGGCGGTTACGTCGCGTCGGACAGCAGATACGGCGCACGATACGTGCGGCTGAGGAACTTGTCGGCTTCCTCATCCCCAACGAACCGCTCCGTCGCGCCGTCGAACCTCACCGAGCGTCCGACACGGTACGAGATGTTGCCAAGGTGGCAGAGCGCCGTGGAGAGGTGGCCCTCCTCGAGCGGGGCGTTGAGCCCGTCGGACTTGCGCGATCGCATGCAGTCGATGAAGTTCTCGAAGTGCGCCTGCCCGGGATCGCGCTTGTCGTCGGCTGTAATCGTGGGACCCAGTTCGTTCTTCTTGCCGAAGTACACCTGCGCCCGATCGTCGCCGACCTTCATCCATCCTTTCGAACCGGAGATGTAGATCCCCTGCGCCTCTGGCGGGCCACTGAACCAGTTCCGCAGATCGCAGTGGAGCTCGGTTCCGTCCGCGTACTGGTAGCTCACCGTCTGCGTATTCGGTGTCGTCTGATCCGTGGGGGCGCCTGCCTCATACAGCCCGCCGACGCAGTGCACCGTACGGGGGTGCTCCCCTTTGCCGAGCAGCCAGCGCACGACGTCAAGGGAATGCACCGCCGTGTTGCCGAGGTCGGTCGTGCCGTACTCCCAGAACCAGTGCCAGTGGTAATGGAAGTGGTTCTCGTTGAAGGGACGTGCAGGAGCCGGCCCAAGCCAGAGGTCGTAATCGACGCCTGCGGGCACGGCCGTGTCAGGCGAGACGCCAATCGGATCCCGCTGGCGGTGTATGACCGTCTTCCCGGCGTAGACCGTCCCCAGGCCGCCGCTCTTCAGGAAGTCCGCTGCTTTCGCCAGAACAACGTTGCTGCGCCGCTGGGTGCCGACGGCGACAACGCGGTTGTGGCGGCGGGCAGCCTCGATCATCAGCCGTCCTTCGAGAATGTTGTGGCTGACGGGCTTCTCGACGTAGACGTCCTTCCCAGCCTGACAGGCCCAGAGCGTCATCAGCGCGTGCCAGTGATCGGGAGCGGCGATGGTGACGGCATCGACGTCGGGATTCTCGAGCACGCGGCGGAAATCCGTTTCGGTCTTCGGCGCCCCTCCCCACTTCTCCCGCATGAAGGGGAGCGAGGTCGCGAAGTGCCGCTGGTCGATGTCGACAACGTGAGTGACGCGGACGTTCTTGATGCCGGCGAGGTGCTCGTAGTGATCCTGGCCGCGTCCCCTCGCGGTCCAGGTAGGCCGCCCCGCGTTGTCTCCGCGGATCCCGATGATCGCGACGTTGATGGTCTCGTTCGGACTCATCTGCGCGTAGCTCCGCGAGGGCAGCGCGGCGGCCATCCCGGCGGTTGCGGCGGCAGTGGTCGA
>JACCXG010000064.1 GCA_013697225.1 Acidobacteriota bacterium | reverse complement strand
CGACGGCGACCGCGAGCGCGACGAGCAGCAGGCGTACGGGAGCCGACATCGCGCGCGTTCGCTTCTCGCAGCAGTGCTTGAACTTCTTCCCGCTTCCGCAGGTGCAGGGTTCGTTACGACCGACCGTTGCCACAGTCCCTCGCCTCCAGAAGCTCCGCCGCACGGAGCCAGATGACCTCAGCATACCGCCGTCCTGTCTTCCGGGGACTTCGCCGCAACTCTCTCTTTGCGGAAATGCCCCTCACGGTTCGGCTGGACCGAGGCGTTGCGCCACGAGCAGCCGGGGGGCCGA
The DNA here is from genome assembly GCA_013697225.1 of Acidobacteriota bacterium. Taxonomy (GTDB): domain Bacteria; phylum Acidobacteriota; class Vicinamibacteria; order Vicinamibacterales; family 2-12-FULL-66-21; genus JACCXG01. Next base: position 8,632 of record JACCXG010000064.1, on the reverse strand, counting down.
TCCGCCCGGTGCGCAGGGGCTGTCGGATGCTACGATAGCGAACCGCTGCGGCACCCGCGCGGCAGACCCGATCCGCTCGTGGAACGCCACTCCCCCCCATCCCTGACGACAGACGCGACCGACCCTACCGGGACCTCCACCGTCGTGCGGACCGATCGGCGTCAGCATCTGCGCAGCTCGCAGGCGGACGCGTTTCGCGCCGGCGCCAGGAGTGTCACGCCGCTCCTCTTCGGCATGGTGCCGTGGGGGATCGTGGCGGGGGTGGCGATGGTCAGCGCCGGGCTGTCGAGCACCCAGGCATTCGGGATGAGCGTGCTCGTCTTTGCGGGCTCCGCGCAGCTGGCCGTGCTCCCGCTCCTCGTGGCAGGGGCCCCGCTGTGGGTCATGTACGTCACCGCCTCGGTCGTGAACCTCCGCTACCTGATTTACAGCGCGGTGCTGGCGCCCTACTTCAGGGCGCAGCCGTGGCCCTGGCGCGTGCTCATCAGCTACCTCACCGTCGACGGGATGTTTGCCCTCTTTGTCGGCCGCTTCACCCCTGACGACGGGGAGCCGCACAGAGAGTGGTTCTTCCTGGGTGGCTCGCTGGTGGTCTGGATAGTCTGGCAGGCGTCCTGCCTGGCAGGCATCTTCGGAGGGGCGCTGATCCCACGGGAGTGGTCGCTCGAGTACGCGGCAACCCTGGCGCTCATGGCGCTGCTCATCCCGCTCCTGTTCGATCGTGCTGTGGTGTTCGGCGCAGTCGCCGCTGGCGGTGTGTCGCTCGCGGCCGCCAGGATGCCGATGAACCTCGGCATGCTCGTCGCTGTCGCCGCCGGGGTGATCGTTGGGGTTGCCGCGTCGCGTCTGGCGCCGCAGGGTGCGGCGTCCGGAGCATCCCATGGCGCATGAGACCGCATTCGCGTGGGCATTGATCGCGGGAATGGCTTTGACGGCATTCCTTCTCCGCGCCGTGTTCGTCGTTCCCGGCAGCCGCCTTCGCCTGCCGGCGGGGGTCGAGCAGGTGCTGCGCTACGCGCCGGCAGCCGCCCTGATGGCCATCATCGTCCCGGACGTGGCGATGTCACAGGGGACGCTGGCAATCGCGATCGACAACCCGCGCTTCGTCGCAGGCGTGGTGGCGTTTGCCGTGGCGGTTGTAACGCGCAGCATCATCCTGACGATTCTGGCCGGGATGCTGGTGCTGACCGCCGTGCGTCTGCTGGTGAGCTGAGCGGCGCAGTTGGGGGATCGGCCGCTCCACCGCCCGTCACACCCCAGGTGGACGCAGGGAGCGTGGCGAGTCGTGACGGGAGCACGCAGGCCTGCGTCAGGCCCGTGCGGGCGCGACGCCTGCCAGCAGGGCCAGCTCGCGCCACTTCCAGTGGCAGTCCACGTGGGCAAAGCCGATCTCCCGCAGCCACGCGAGCTGGGTCTCCACATCGAGCAGCTTGTTCGACGGATCGTCGCCGTCCGGGAGCACGCCGATCGCGGCGAGGAACTGTTCGTGGAGCGGGCGGGTGGGTGATGCGACGTGCTCCAGGTTGCAGAACGTGCCGCCAGGCTCGAGGCGCCGGTAGATCTCGCCGTAGAGCGCACGTTTGCGGGAATGGGAGACGTGGTGGATCGCGAAGCTGGAGACGACGGCGTCGAAGCGGCCCAGGGAGTCGGGCAGGGGGTCGTCGAGATCGTGGCGCTGGACGGTGACGAGCGGATCGGCGGCGAACCGCGCGCGCAGCCGCTCGAGCATCACCTCGGAAAAGTCGATCGCGACAGCCTGTACGCCCGGATGTGCGAGTCGTACCAGTTCGAGCAGGCGGCCATCACCACTTCCGAGGTCCAGCACGCGGTGCACCTGACACGGAAGGGTCTCGAGCAGCACGGCCTCCCCCTCGGCGCGGTGAGGAATGGTGTCGGCACGTGCCAGATATCCACGCGCGTGGGCGGGATCCACCCAGAGGTTGACGTCGGACCCTGGCATGCCCCTCAGTCTAGGGTCTCTGGCGCAGAAGTCAAAATAATAATGTTTGCTGGATCATAACGCGCGATTATTCTCCTCGTTCGGACGCCCACGTGGCGCCAATGATCGTTTCTGCCGGCCCGCGGCGTCGAAGTTGCCTGGGGCGAGCCATTCCTCGAAGCGTGCCCGTTTCGATGGCCACTCGCTGTCGAGCATCGAGAACCAGGCGGTGTCCCTGTTCCGTCCCTTGACGATCATGTGCTGGCGGAAAATCCCTTCGAACGTGAACCCGAGGCGGAGCGCGGCGCGCCTGGAGGGGGCGTTGAGCGCGTTGCACTTCCATTCGTAGCGGCGGTAGCCCAGCACCTCGAAGACGTGCCGGGCCATCAGGTACATGGCTTCCGTGGCTCCGCGCGTCCGCTGCAGCGCCGGCCCGTACACGATGCTGCCGACCTCGACGACGCGGTGCTGCGGCTCGATGCGCATGTACGCCGCCAGCCCGCGCGCCAGCCCGTCGTCCGTGCGGGTGATGGCAAAGAAGAGGGGGTCGTCGGAATCAGCCATTGCCGAGATGAATTGCCGGAATGAGGCGCGATCGTGGAATGGCCCGTTCAGCAGGTACGTCCACACCGGGTCGTGATCCGGGCCTGACGTGCTCTCGAACAGCGCGTCGGCGTGGGCGGCGGGATCGAGCGGCACGAGCGTGACGTCGCGTCCGTGCAGCGTGACCCGTTCGGGGCGGCGCGCGGGGCGGTCGTCCACAGGTTCGCCCAGCTCGGGCTGCGGGGGATCGTCTCCGCGGGTCGGAGCCCGTTCAGACATGGCGTTCGCTCGTGAGCGCCATGTGCACACCGGCAGTGGATCGGGGTTCGTTCAGCTGGCGTGCAGGTCCGAGGAAGCTGTCCGGCACGGGGGGCGGCGCAATGTGCAGGGCGGTGAGAGGCCGCAGGACGGTGATGGCGCACATGAGCCAGAGTGTAGCCCGGGGGGCGCTCACCGGCGCCAGCACTAGCTCCTCTTGTTTCGGTCGTAGGTTTCCTCGAGGAGGTCGCACGCGTGCTTCACCGGATCCTCGGCCCGGATTCGCTGCTGCCATTCGCGACAGGCCGCCAGGATGCGTTCGCTCGAGAGGAGCCGGTCCAGTGCTTTGGAGACGCGCCGCGGCGTGAACGCCGAGGGGGCGATGGTCTCGCCGGCGCCGAGGGTGGCTACCCGCCAGGCGTTGTCCGGCTGGTCGAAACCCATGGGCATGACGAGCTGCGGTACGCCGGCCGCGAACCCCTGCGCGCAGGTCCCGATACCGCCGTGATGCACGATGGCGGCGGCTCGGGGAAACAGTGCCGTGAACGGCGCGTACCCCGCGTGGTAGACGTGCCCGGGCAGAACGGTGGGGAGGTGCTCGCGGTATCCCGTGACAAGGACCGCCCGGAGGCCGGTGCGGGCGGACGCCTCGATAGCGGTGCTGAAGAATCGTCGCGCCTGTCGATTTGCCGAGCCGGCGGTGAAGACGATCGGAGCCGGACCACCAGCAATGAACGCGTCGAGGCTGTCACGGCTCTCGTCATCCGTCAGCCGGGTGCGGGCCGGTGATTCGCTGTCCGTCAGCGCTGGTGCGACGGGCGCGTCGCTCAGGACGAAGCCGGAAAGCCGCGACTGCACGGGCCAGTCAGGCTGCGGGTCAGCGAACCAGTCGGGGAACAACCCGATCGTGCGCTGCGGGGAGTGCAGCCACGTGTTGAACACGCGAGAGACAGGCGGCAACCCGAGCTCGGCCCGCCACCGGTTCAGCGCCGGCGTGATGTGCGGGTCGATGAGCACACGATCCACGCCCCACCACAGTGCGCGTTTCACCTGGCGGGGCCACCACGAGATGTCACGGGCGGGCGCGAGTGCCGGCTGCCGGAAATCCGAACGGAACACGTTGGGCGCGAGATGCACGGTCGCCGCCGGTACCCGGTGCACCTCCTCGAAGACGCGGGTGACCAGTGCCAGGGTATGCCCGACGACGATGGTCCGGCCAGGCTCGTGCACTTGCCGGATCGCCGCGTAGGCGGACCGGAGGCCACTCGCAACGGCCTGGAGCACCAGCCCGATACCGCGGCTCGGGTGCCAGAGGTCGGGATGGCTCGTGATGTGTGCGTAGTCTTCGGCGCTCCATGTCGAGACGAACGCAAGGCCCGCGTTGGAAACGACCCCGGCGAACGGCTCGGCGGCGAGGACCGTCACGTCGTGGCCACGGCGCCGGAGCTCTCGGCCAATCGTGACGAAGGGGTTGACGTCACCGCTGGATCCAACCGGCGTCAGGATGGCGTGCATGGGCCATCACCATCGTATCCGCTCATGAAGCGTCGTATCCTGCAGGGGGAAGCGGCTGTCAGCCATGTGCGCATTTCGGCGCTCGACGGCACCTGGCGGGGGCATCTGCCGTGGCGACGAGGTCATCATCATGAGAGTTGCGATGTTCACGGCCCTGATGTGGGCCGCCGTACAGGCGTTCAACACGCCAGGGATACATCCTGACGCCGAGGCCAGCGCGCAGGCACAGCCTGAGCGTACGAAGGGGCCGGCGACGGACGGGAAGCTCAACATCATCGCCTTCGGGGCACATCCCGACGATTGCGATATCCGGGCGGGGGGCACCGCTGCCAAGTACGCGGCGCTCGGCCATCGGGTCCGCTTCGTGGCGGTGACCAACGGGGACGCCGGGCACCAGACGGAAGGGGGCGGTGCGCTCGCGGCTCGGCGACGCGCCGAGGCCCGCGAAGCAGGCCGCCGCATCGGCATCGACTATGTCGTGCTCGACAACCACGACGGGGAGCTGCTGCCGACCCTCCACGTCCGCGAGCAGATCATCCGGCAAATCCGTGAATGGAACGCCGATCTCGTGCTCGCCCCGCGCCCGAACGACTATCACCCGGACCACCGCTACACGGGAGTGCTCGTGCAGGACGCCGCCTACATGGTCGTCGTACCGAACATCGCGCCCGATACCCCGGCCCTCCGCAGGAATCCCGTCTTCATGTATTTCCAGGACGGGTTTCAGCGGCCGAACCCCTTCCGCCCCGACGTCGCCGTATCAATAGACGATGTCATCGACAAGAAGATAGACATGCTCGACGCGCACGCCTCGCAGTTCTACGAGTGGCTGCCGTGGGTGGCCAACAACCTGGAATCCGTGCCAGCCGGGGCTGCCGAACGCAAAGCGTGGCTCCGGAAGTCGCGCGGTGGTGAGCCGAACGCCGCCGTTCGGGAATCACTAACCAAATGGTACGGGGCGGAGAAGGGGAACGCCGTGCGCCATGCGGAGGCGTTCGAGATCTGCGAGTACGGCACACGTCCGGACGAGGCGATGATCCGGAAGCTGTTCCCCTTCCTGCCGTAGCCCTAGCGTCGCGCCTTGACACCAGCTCTTCCGGAGTTCAGCGGCCCTACTTCCAGCCGCTGGACTTCCGGGTGAAGCGCGCCGGCAACGGCGGCTTGCTCTCAGGGGCCGGTCCGGTCTCCCCGGAAGCTGCCGCGATCTCCCGTTCGAGATCCTCCTCGTTGGGCAGGCCGGCAAGCTGGTCCACGAACATGAGCGAGTGCTGCGAGGGGATCTCGAATTTTCTGCCGCAGGTCTTGCAGGTGACCTCGTCGTCCAGCCTCAGCAGGTAATCGCGCAGCTTGGCGAATCGGGCCCGGTCGCGCTCGTCGGAGCCCGGAGGCAGCCTGTCCTTCTTGGCGCGGCGGACCCAGCGGATGGTGTAGTCGCCGGTCCGCCGGCATTTCGGGCACTGGTACCGGCCCTGTCGGGTTTCAGGACGTTCCGTGAAGAAGGCGCGTTCGTCGAGAGCCATTCCTCATGGTAACAACGAACCACGCCCGAAGGATCGCCACGCTTGCGTGCGCAAAACGGCGTAGTCCAGGTGCTGACATGAAGTCCGGTCGATCCACGCGATTGGCAGCGGCCCGGGCCCGTGTAGGAGAAACATGCGTGCGGCGCCTGCCTCTCGTACTTCGTTCTCCTTGGCGCTGCCGTCACTGCCGGGCGCGACGGGACGTTCCCGGGAGCCGCGGCTGCATGGCTGCCGGCCATAGTCTTTACCGCTGCCGCGGCCGGGCGGAAAATCGTGGCTGCAGCAGCGCGAAGCTGACGTCATCGAATCAGGCGGCATACGGCCGTGCAGTTCTCGCCTCGCGCAGCGCGCGGGCCCACCAGGCGAGCTGGTCCAGCATCCTCCCTGCCGCGGCATTCGGGCGCGCCGGCTCGAGTGGCACACCGTCCGATCCGAACTGCCGCGCGCCGCCGTGAAAGCTGACCGTGTCGCGAACCGTGACGGTGTGCAACTCGGCAAACACCTGGCGCAGTTGCTCGACGGCCCGCAGGCCTCCTGAGGCTCCCCCGTAGCTGACGAAACCAACAGGCTTCGTCCGCCACTCGGAGTAATGCCAGTCAATCGCGTTCTTCAGCGCGGCGGGAAAGCTGTGGTTGTACTCGGGGGTCACCACAACGAACGCATCCGCGGCGGAGAGCCGAGCGCTCATCGCGGCAACCTCTGGTACCGGTGTGGACCCGAGCACGTCCGGCAGCCCGGACCCGGCAAGGTCGATCACGTCGATGGTGAGATCGCCACGCTGCTGTGCCCGGTCGGCAAACCATGCCGCCACGGTCGGAGCGAAGCGCCCCTGTCTTGTGCTGCCAACGATAATTGCAAGCCGAAGTGAACGCTCGCCCTTCGGGGTCTCGTCGTCCATGGTCCCAGCCGCGGCTTCGCGGTCCGGGGTTGTCACTGTCGGTTCTTTGCTGGCCATCTGGTCATCTCCTCGTGTTTCATCCATTCATCCCCTGCGACGATACAAGTTCAAGTGCACTTGAAGTCAAGCCCTTTGACGTCCATACTGCGGGAATGAAGGGGGAGCTGACCATTGGAGACCTGGCGCGGCGAAGCGGGGTAGCGACATCCGCGCTGCGCTTCTATGAGTCACGGGGCCTGATTCACGCCGAGCGCAACCTCTCGGGGCATCGCCGTTACCTGCGGTCGGTGCTGCGCCGGGTGGCGTTCATCGTCTTTGCGCAGAGGGTCGGTCTCACGCTCGACGAAGTGGGTGCGGAGCTCGCGAAGCTTCCTGAAAACCGCGTCCCGCAGAGCGAGCACTGGGCCAGGCTGTCGAGAGGCTGGACGACGCGCATCGATGCGCGGATTGCGGAGCTCGAGCGGCTGAAGGCCGGGCTCACCGGGTGCATCAGCTGCGGCTGCCTGTCCCTGGAGAAGTGCCGGCTCGCCAATCCGGACGATCGGGCGGCACGCCAGGGCCCCGGGCCGCTCTTCTGGGGCGGGGCACCGCGTCGCGACGTACGATCCCCCCTCTGAACGCCGTTTCGGCCCTTTTGAACCTCCACCCGGTGCGTGGTAGCGTTCCCGCAGCGCGCCGTCAGGGAAGAGCACGAGGCGTGCTCACCGGTTGCCCCCGGGCAACGGTCAGCACCCGTACGCCGTTCCACATGGAAGGAAGGCCAGGGGACGACCAGCAAAGTGCTGAAGCTGCAGCTGCGGCCCGATCCGCTTGCGAGGTGAGGACGCCCGGAGGACTGATGAGAGCCACAATCGGAGCCCTATTCCTGCTGGGTGCGGGAGCGGCCGTGTCGGCGCTGGTCCACGCGCAGGGGGCACCACCACGGCCGCGGATTACCGGTCTCCACCACGTGGCATTCCGCGTGAGCGACATGGCGGCGGCCCGCGTCTTCTATGGCGAGATGCTCGGGTTGCTCGAAGGTGCGTCCGGGAAGAACACCTCACTGACCTATGCCGTTGGTGCGCGGCAGTCCGTCCGTCTCGAACCTGGTCTTCCGCCGGCCGACGACGAGCGGCTGTCCCACCTGGCGTTTGAAACGCCCGACGTGAACGCGCTGGCGGTTCACCTGCGGTCCCGCGGCCTCGAGGTTCAACGGCCGGCAGACCGATGTACCGAGGACGCGATCCGGGTGACGGACCCTGACGGCCATACGATCGAGTTCGTCGGGGTGAGCTGGCCCCCTGCTCCCGCCGCCACGGACACGCGCACCGCACAAGCGATCTCCGACAGGCTCCTGCACGCCGGTCTGATCGTCGGGGACGAAGCGCGCGCGCACACGTTCTACCGCGACACGCTTGGCTTCTCGGAGATCTGGCGCGGCGGACGCGAAGACGCCATCGTCCGATGGGTGAACATGCGTGTGCCGGACGGCACGGACTATCTGGAGTACATGCTGGAAGCGTCCGCCCCGAACCGTCAGCAGCGCGGGGTTCTTCATCACCTGTGCCTGCGTGTTCCGGACATGCAGGCGGCTTGGGAGGAGGTGGCCAGGCGGAGCGTGGCACTGAAGCGGCCGCTGCCCTCACCTCCGCAGATCGGCAGGAACGGGCGGTATCAATTGAACCTGTACGATCCGGACGGCACGCGGGTGGAGCTGATGGAGCCGTTCACGGTGCGCTGAGCTGCTCGCCATTTCCAGTTTCCAGTTCCCAGTTCCAGCTGCCCGCCGCCCGCTTCCAGTTTCCAGTGGCCAGCTCCCGGTGCCAGTGCCGGTTTCCCGCTGGCCTTCGGGGTGACAGCTTTTTCAGCTTCCCGAGAGCGGCTTCTCTGAGCGGCGACACGTTGCGCGGGAGCTTCTCACGAGGCGACCCGCGACGCCGGGCCTGCTGCTCGAGTCCGGCCTAGAGAGACCTGCAGCGG
>JACCXG010000055.1 GCA_013697225.1 Acidobacteriota bacterium | reverse complement strand
GCGTCCCCCCTGCATCGAGAATTGCGCCCAGGATCCGCCGAACGCTGCGGCGTCCGGTGTTCTCGACGATGAAGCAGGTGCTGGGGGAGATGTCGGCTTTGAGGTAGGTGTCGACGCGGCGGGGGTCTCCGGCATTTATCTGGATGCCGGCATCGTGGAGGCGCCGGGCGAGGGGCCGGCTTTCGACGATGAAGTCCACGTCAAAGCTCGGCAGCAGGACCTCGTCCAGGGCGCGGATGACGAGTTCGTCCTGGCAGATGGCGAGAACGCGCACGTCAGCGATCCCTCTTCAGGACTACCCCTTGCAACTGCAGGGTGTTCATGCCCAAACCGCCATTATACGCCCGTTGGCGCGTCCTCTGGATTCACCCGCTCGTCCTCCTCGCTGCCCTCAGCGCGCCGCCAAATGTCGCCGCGCAGGAAGATATCCCCCCGTGCGCCGCCTGTCTCGTGTTCGTCGTCCGTCCGGGCGCTTTGCCCCTCGTATCGGAGCCTTTGCACGGTCTGGAGCTGCTCGTCAGGTACGAGATGCCGGACCCTTCTGCATCGGTAATGCCAGCAGGCCAACCTGTGGCACCGGGAGTCGCCGAAGCCATGGAGGTCATTCGGAGCGCACACGGGCGTGCCGGGCTGTGGATCGAAGGGGCGGAGGACGTGAACCCCGACGCGCGGATTCTAGAACAGGCGTCCCGCATTGTGGTCAATCTGGTGGACGCAGTGCCGTCCGGAGGGGAGCTCGCCTTCAGGCTGAAAGGAAGGCTGACCGAGCTTCGTGGCGAGGCGCCAGAGGCATCCCTGGGTATCGCCGCGGAGGGGCGCCTCCTCGACGAGCTGCTGACGCAGGACATCGCCTCGTATGTCGACTTCCTCGTCAGGCCAGACCGCCTGGCCCCGTCGTTCGATCCTGTGGGGCTCGGTGCCGGCCCGCTTGGGACCATACACGAGGCTGACGGAGCCGCGGCCGCACGTCACGCAGCAGCCGTGCGTTGGGTCGTGAGCCTGCCGGCAGATGTCATCCCGGCGCAGCAGATCCTCCGGGACGCGGCCCGCGCGGCACCCATCCTCCGCGAAGGCCTCATCCCGGGCGGAACCGTCTCCATCCGCTGCGGCGAGCGGCGCATTCCGACTTTTCTGGACCCGGCGTCGCTCGACACGATCGGCGTCTCGGCCGATTGTGAGCCCTCGCGCCTGGTCGTTGCCCCCGCCGTCGAAGGAACGGAACGGGTGGCGCTCTCCGGCGGGCTCGTGGTGGTACGCGTTCCCTCGGTGGAGGGGAGCTTCAGCCAGGATGTCAGCGTCGTCGGCGCCCGCACGCTGACGGTGCGGGAGATCATCGCCAGGCACCAGGCGGCGGCGGCAAGGCAGCGGCGTCTGGTGCGCGAGGTGATCTCCACGGGAGACATGACGCTCACGTTCGAGGCGCCGGGGTTTCCCGCTCCGCTGGCGATCACCTCCGAGGCGGTCATCTATGCGGCTCCCGATCGGACGGAGATCGAGCAGCGGAACATCCGCGTGAACGGCATCGCGTTTGGAGCCGGCGGCGTGCCGAGACTGCCGCTGCTCGAGCCGGAACGGGTGGCTTCGCCGCCGCTCGCCATCACGCTCGGGGAGTTGTATCGTTATTCGCTTTCAGGGCAGGAGGAGATCGACGGGGTCCGTTCCTACGTCGTGGCGTTCCAGCCGGTGGACCGCGCGCAGAGCCTCTTCTCGGGCCGGGCGTGGATTGCCGTCGACTCCTTCGCGATGGTCAGGGTATCGGCGGTCCAGACGGCGCTGCGTGGACCCATCGTCTCATCGGAACAGGTGGATGAGTTCCGTGAGCGGGGGGAGGGAGCCTGGCTCCTCGCCCGATCGGACATCCGCCAGATCTACGAAGGGGCAGGGCACCGGACGCCTATCCACCGTGTGCTGACCATCACCCGCCACGAGGTGAACCCGGAGGCCTTCGACCGCCGGCGGGAGGCGGCGTACCTGTCTCCCTCGATCATGCTCCGCGACACCCCGGAGGGATTCAGGTACCTCCGACGGGTCCGCGCGGCGGACGGCTCTTCAGGTGCTGCCGTTACCCCGGTCGTGACCGGGGCGGCGCAGCGCGTGCGAACGGTGATCCTCGGAGTGATTGTCGATCCCAACATCACGAGACCGCTGCCGTTCGCAGGCCTCAGCTACGTGGACTTCAATTTGTTCGGCACCGGAACCCAGGTGAACGGATTTTTCGGTGGGACGTACGGGCAGCTCGCCGTCTCGGTCCCTTCACTCGCCGGCACGCGGTGGCAGCTGGCGGGTCGGGCCTTCGGCATAGCCTCGTCCTACAACGACAGGGCCTTTGTCGAAGGGCGGGAGATCTACGAGGCGAACGTCGCGCAGCGCCCTGCCCACGCCTCGATGTGGCTGCTGCGGCCTGTGACGCCACGCGTCTCGGTGCGGTTCGGCTATGACTTCGACTACACGCAGTTTGGAAGCGCCGGCTCCACCGCGCCCTCCTTCATCATCCCGGCCGACCAGGTGGCGCATGCGGTTCGGGCGGGAGCTGACGGGCAGTGGGCCGGCTGGACGGGGTCCCTCTGGTGGACCGGCGCACGCCGGGCTGGCTGGAGACGGTGGGGGGACGAGGAAGGCTCTCCCTCCCCGGCGGAGGGGTATCACCCGCGTCATCGTGCTTTCCAGCGCGCAGGCGCCAGCCTTGCTCGATCGTGGGTGGCTTCTCCCCGGCTCGTGGGACGGGTAGAGGCGGCCTGGATGGCCGGGAAGGACCTGGACCGCTTCAGCCGCTATAGCTTCGGCAGCTTCGACAACCGGCTCCGTGGCTACCCGGCGGCTCTCATCAGGTACGACCGCGGCGGAGTTCTCAGGACGTCCCTCGCCTGGGCGGCCGGGCGGTATCTGCGTCTGGATGCATTTGCCGACGCCGCATACGTCAGGGATCCCGGATTCGGGGTCGCCTCCCGTCCCTATTCGGGGTTAGGGGTCGCGGCCGAGCTGCCGGCCCCGTTCGGCACCCTGCTCGCCGTGGAGTGGGGGCATGGATTCCAGGGGCTGGACGCGCAGGGGCGCCGCGGTACGAACGTCATCAGAATCAGCGGATATAAGATGTTCTGAACCGGACATGGAGCGGGTCCCTTATCCCTTATCCCTTATCCCTTTGTCACTTGTCCCTTTCCTGGCCCGTGACACATATGGCTATCCCCTCGAGTCTCTGTGCGCTTGCCGCAGTGGCGCTGTCCGCCGGCATCCTTGCCGCTCAGCAGCCGCTCCGCGTTGGTGTCGATCTGGTGCACTTTGCCGTGGCGGTCACGGATCGTCAGGGCTCGCCCATCACGGGACTCACCGCGGACGATTTCGAGGTGCTGGAGCGGGGACAGCCTCAGCAGGTGACGTTCTTCACGGCCGGGGAGTCCGATACCGGACTTCCCTTGCGCCTCGGTTTCCTGCTCGACTCCAGCGGCAGCATGGAGGCTGACATCCGGGAGGTTCGCACGGCGGCAATCAAGTTCCTGAACCAGACCGAGCACGCGGTCGACGTGACGCTCGTGGACTTCGATACGGAGGTCCGCGTCGCTCGCTACGCAGCCGACGACTATCCGCGGCTGATCGAGCGCATACGCATGCGCAAGCCTCGAGGCTATACGGCGTTCTATGACGCTCTGGGCGTATACCTCCGTGGCGCGATGGCGCAGGACGGGCAGAAGGTGCTGGTCGCCTACACCGACGGGGGTGACACCCGCAGCACCATGCGCGCAGGGGAGATCGCCGAGTTATTGAAAGGCACCGACGTGACGATGTACGCCCTCGGGTATCTCCAGGGGCAGACCGGGACGAGCCGCAACAGCGCGCAGCTCGAGCTCCAGCGGTTCACGGCGCTGACCGGCGGGCAGGCCTTCTTCCCGACGAGCCTCAAGGACCTCGACGGGGTCTACGAAAAGATCCAGAGCGAGCTCAGAGCCCGCTATACGCTCGGGTACATTGCCACCGACGACAGGGCGGACGGCACCTGGAGGCCTGTCGAAATCAAGCTGAAACGCCGGGATCTGAGAGGCGCACGCGTGCGCACCCGGCCCGGGTACTTCGCCCCGTATACGGCTCCGGGGTCCCCTCCTTCACGGTAGCGCTGCCGGGGGCCGTGGTACGATGACGGATCGGCTGCGCGGCTTGCCCCGGGACAGCGGCGCCCCCGGTTCCACGGGACGTCTTCAGAGCCGGTCATGTGACGTAGATGGCCTCCAAGTACGATCAGTTCAAGCTGGTTACGGATTTCGAACTGCGCGGGGACCAGGCCCGCGCCATCGACGAGCTCGTCGAGGGGCTGAACCGCGGCGATCCCTCGCAGGTCCTCCTTGGCGTCACCGGCTCCGGCAAGACCTTCACCATGGCGCAGTGCATAGCCCGGGTGAACCGTCCCGCGCTGGTCATGGCCCACAACAAAACGCTCGCCGCTCAGCTCTACCAGGAATTCCGGCGGTTCTTCCCGGAGAACGCGGTCGAGTACTTCGTCAGCTACTACGACTATTACCAGCCGGAGGCCTACGTCCCGACGACCGACTCCTACATCGAGAAAGAGGCCACCATCAACGACGAGATCGACCGGATGCGGCTGTCGGCCACCCGGTCGCTGTTCGAGCGGCGGGACGTTGTCATCGTGGCCAGCGTCTCCTGCATATACGGGCTCGGCTCACCGGAGGCCTACTACGGCATGATGCTGCCGCTCGAGCGTGGCCAGCGGATCGAGCGGGATCAGATCCTGCGGAAGCTGGTCGAGATCCAGTACGAGCGCAACGATCACGACTTCGCCCGGGGAGCCTTCCGCGTCAGGGGGGACATTGTCGAGGTCTACCCGTCGTACGAGGACCAGGCCCTCCGGATCGAGCTCTTCGGCGATGAGGTGGACGAGTTGATCTCGTTCGATCCGCTGACCGGCAGGACGCTCCGCCGTCACGACAAGGTCGCTGTCTATCCGAAGACGCACTTCGTGACCTCGCGTGAGCGGACGAAGGGGGCAGTCGAGAGCATCAAGGCGGAGCTGGGGTGGTATCGCGGCCAGCTCGAATCCGAGGGGAAGGTGCTCGAGGCCCACCGCCTGCACCAGCGGACGATGTTCGACCTCGAAATGATCAGGGAGATTGGTTATTGCCACGGGATCGAGAACTACGCGCGGCACCTGACCGGCCGCCCCCCTGGTGAGCCCCCTCCCACGCTCCTCGACTACCTGCCCGACGACGCGCTGACAATCGTGGATGAGAGCCATCAGACGGTTCCGCAGATCCGGGGGATGTATCACGGCGACCGCTCTCGCAAGGAAGTGCTCGTCGCCTATGGGTTCCGGCTGCCATCCGCCCTCGACAACCGTCCGCTCAATTTCGAGGAATGGCAGAAGCGGGTGGGGCAGCTGATGTTCGTGTCCGCCACACCGGGGCCATACGAGCTGCACCAGTCGGGCGGCGCGGTCGTAGAGCAGATCATCAGGCCGACGGGCCTCCTGGATCCGGTGATCGAAGTACGGCCGGTGCGCGGGCAGGTGGATGACCTGCTTGCGGAGATTCGCGAACGTGCGGGCCGGCGCGAGCGTGTGCTCGTGACCACCCTGACAAAGCGCATGGCGGAAGATCTGACGCAGTACTATCAGGAACTGGGCGTGAAGGTGCGATACCTGCATTCCGACATCGACACCCTCGAGCGCATCGGGATTCTCCGCGACCTTCGGCGCGGTGAGTTCGACGTGCTCGTGGGGATCAACCTTCTGAGGGAAGGGCTCGATCTCCCGGAGGTGTCGCTCGTGGCCATCCTGGATGCCGACAAGGAGGGTTTCCTGCGCTCGGGCGGTTCGCTGATACAGACGGTGGGGCGTGCCGCGCGCAACGTCAACGGCAAAGCCCTGATGTACGCCGACAGGATGACCGATTCGATGCAGAAAGCCATCGGCGAAACGGAACGGCGGCGGGCAATTCAGGAGGCGTACAACCGGGAGCACGGCATCACGCCGGCCTCCATCATCAAGAGCATCGACGACGTGATGACGAGCGTGTACGAGCGGGACTATGTGACGGTCGCGCCGGCCAAGGAGGGGGAGACATTCCGCACGCAGGGAGAGCTGGATGCCTTCATCGCCACGCTGCAGCTTCAGATGAAGGGGGCAGCGGCAAACCTCGAGTTCGAGAAGGCTGCTGCGCTGCGCGACCGGATCAAGGCGCTGCGCACCCGTGAGCTCGGATTCGCCGGGAGCCGGAACTGATGGGGGGCGGTCTGGTCGAATGGCTCAAGGCGGCGCTGCTCGAGGTTCAGGAGTATGTCGGCATGCTGTCGTTGACAGCGCGGGGCATCGTGAGCCGCCCTTTTTACTATCGCGATGTCGTGCAGCAGTTCGATGCGATAGGGGTCGGATCGCTCACGGTCGTGCTGCTGACCGGGTTGTTCACGGGAATGGTGCTGGCGCTGCAATCCGGCACCACCCTCGACGCCTTCGGTGCGCGGTCGATGGTGGGACGCCTGGTGAGCGCCTCCATCGTCAAGGAGCTCGGGCCGGTGTTGACGGGCTTGATGGTGGCCGGGCGCGTCGGGTCGGGCATCGCCGCCGAGCTCGGCTCCATGATGGTCACCGACCAGATCGCGGCGCTGAGGGCGCTCGGGACTGATCCCATCCGCAAGCTCGTCGTCCCACGGGTTCTCGCGGGGCTCGTCATGGTCCCCGTTCTGACGGTAATTGCCAGTGCCGTGGGTATCGTCGGTGGCTGGATCGTCACGGTCTTTGTGCTGCGCGTTGCCTCCTCCGTTTACTGGAACTCCGTCGTGGAGGGGCTCTACATCCAGGACGTCTGGATGGGGCTCATCAAGCCCTTCTTCCTCGGGTTCGCGATTGTGAGCATCGGATGTCACGTCGGGCTGCGGACCACAGGGGGCACGCAGGGCGTCGGCCGCGCGACAACCAATGCCGTCGTGGCCAGTTCGGTCGCGGTGATTGCCGTCGACTACTTCGTCACGCAACTGCTCATCGTGCTGATTTACTGATGGCCGTCGTTCATCCCGCCCCCCGCTCTGCGCTGCTGGAAGAAGCCCTTGGCCCCGGCGGACCCATCATCGTGTTCGACCACGTGCAGCTGGCATTCGACGACAAGATCATCCTGCGCGACGTCAGCTTCACGCTGAAGACCGGCCACACGAAGATTTTCCTTGGAGCCAGCGGCGCCGGAAAGTCCACAATCCTCCGCCTCATTCTGGGGCTGCTCAAGCCGGACGGAGGGCAGATTTTCGTCAACGGCGAACGGGTGGACGACATGAGCGAGGACAACCTGATGGCCGTCAGGGGTGACCTCGGGATGGTGTTCCAGGAGGGAGCGCTGTTCGACTCGCTCAGCGTGCGGGAGAACGTCGGCTACAAGCTGGATGAGGAGCTGAACTGGGTCCGCTCGGATGCCGATGCACGGGTCCAGGAGGTGCTCGGGTTCGTTGGACTCGGCGAGTTCATCGACCGCCGCCCCTCGGAGCTCTCGGGCGGCCAGCGCCGCCGGGTGGCGATCGCCAGGGCCATGGCCGCGAAGCCGCGGATCCTGTTGTACGACGAGCCGACAACGGGGCTCGACCCTATAACGGCCGTCACCGTCGATGAAGAGATCATCAAGCTGCGCGACCTGGAGGGGGTGAGCTCGATCCTGGTCACTCATCAGCTGCGCGACGCCTTTTTTGTGGCGGAGCACACGGCGGTCCGGCAGGGGCAGGATATCGAGTTCCCGAAGGCATCGCCCGAGAAATGCCAGGAGGCCGAGTTCATCATGCTGCGCGACGGACTGATTGCCTTCGAGGGTAACGCCGGCGAGCTGCGGAACGCCGCACAGACAGACGCCTACATCGAGGCCTTTCTTTCGTAAGGAACAGTTTCTTATGCCACGCACACGTTCCCTTGGCTGGTCCGAACTGAAAATCGGCATCATCACCGTCGCCTCCGTTGCCCTGGCCATCATGATGATCCTCGCGGTCGGGGGCCAGGGGGGCTTCGGGTGGCAGCAGTACGAGCTGAGAACGCGCTTCGCCGACGTCCAGGGGCTCAAGAGCGGTGCGGTCGTGCGTGTGGCGGGTGTGGAAGTCGGCAAGGTCGGGGCGGTGCAGCTGTCGGGCTCCGAAGTGGAAGTGCTGCTCAAGGTCCACGAGGAGAACAAGTCCCGGATTACAACGGAGTCGCGGGCCACCATCGGTTCGCTCAGCCTGCTGGGTGAGCCGATCATCGACATCTCTCCCTCCACCGCCGGAACGTCCCTGAACGACGGTGATTTAATACAGTCGGGTCGCACCCCCGGTCAACTGGCCGATGTCGCGGAAGGGGCCACGCAGTCGCTCGACCAGATGACGCAGATGCTCCGTGAGATCCGGGAAGGGCGAGGCACCGTCGGCAAGCTGTTCACCGACGATCAGGTCTACAAGGAGGTGCAGGCGCTGATCGCCTCGGCCAACGTCGTGGCGGGTGAGCTGGGCCGAGGGCAGGGCACGCTCGGCATGCTGATCAAGGACCCTGCGGCTTACCGGCGGCTGAACGGGGCGCTCGGAGATCTGCAGGCGATGAC
>JACCXG010000052.1 GCA_013697225.1 Acidobacteriota bacterium | reverse complement strand
GGACGGCACGGTCACGCGCGAGGAAATGAAGGCGACGTTCGATCGCTGGTTCACGCAGTGGGATAGCGAGAAGAGCGGCAGTCTCACGCAGCAACAGATTCAGACCGGGCTCGCGGCGGCGATGCCGCAGCAGCCTGCCGCGGCAGGGGGTGGCGGAGGCGCGGCCGGTGCGCAGAACCAGACACCGCAACCGGAGCACGTGAAGGCCATGATGGCTGCGCTGCCGGAGAAGGCACCGGTTCAGCCGAAAGGGCCCCGACGGGTGCTTGTGCTCGGAAAGGCCGCGGGCTTCGTGCATTCCTCGATTCCACTTGCCGCACGCACCGTCGAGGAGCTGGGCAAGAAGACCGGCGCCTGGTCCACCACGATCACCTACGACCCCGCCGACATCAACGACCAGAACCTGAAGCAGTACGACCTGCTCTTCCTGGCGAGCACCACGGGCCACTTCCTCGATGACCCGAACGATGCCGCGGCAACCGCGGCGCGTCGCAAAGCGCTGCTCGACTTCGTGCGCGGAGGCAAGGGACTCGCGGGGATTCACGCGGCAACCGACTCCTACCATCAGAACAAGGCGGCAGGCCCGAACACCGGTGGTCCGGGACCGCGCACGGCCGCGCCTGGCGCACGTGGCGCCGCCCCGCAGCCGGGCCGTGGCGGCGGCGGGCGCGGGGGTGGAATGACGGCGCCGGTCGCGACACAACTGATTGCCCAGGGGGACAAGAACAACGACCAGCGTCTCAGCCGGGAAGAGTTCAGCGGGGTCGCCGATGCGTGGTTCGCGAAGATGGACACCGGCAACACGGGCCGGATCAGCCGCGAGGACTTCCCGCAGCGGTTTGCCTCTGTGCTGCCTGCCCCTGCCCCTCAGCAGATGGGCCGCACAGGATTCCCCGTCCAGGGCCCCGCGACACAGCTCGGCCCGGACAATCAGGTGGGCACCTGGCCGGAGTTCAACCAGATGATCGGGGGCTTCTTCAAGTTCCACTGGAACGACGGGCAGGAGATCACCTACAAGATCGATGAGCCCGCACATCCGCTGAACGCGCCGTTCAAGGGTTTGAAGGAACCGCTCCTGGTGATCGACGAGACCTATACCTTCGGACGCGAGACCTACTCCCGCAAGAACCTCCGGGTGCTGACGAGCGTGGATTACGCGAAGATGAGCGCCGAAGACAAAGCCAAGGAGCAGTATCCCAGGGACGACGGCGATCACGCGTTGAGCTGGATCAAGCGGGACGGCAAGGGGCGCGTCTTCTACATGGCCCACGGCCACAACGAGAAGGTCTACGCCATCCGTCCGCTCCTCGAGCACCTGCTGTACGGGATGCAGTACGCGCTCGGGGACCTGCCGGCCGACGACGCGCCTCTCCCTTAGACCCTGAACAAGCGCGTCAGCTTGACGGTGAACCCGCGGTTCAGGAGCCCCCCCAGCGGGCGCTGGAGCCCGGTGTCCCGCCCGTCGCTGTAGACCACGAACAGCTCGCTTCCGGGCCGGTATTCCCACCGGAACCTCACGTTCGTGGAGACCAGATGGCTCGTGGAGTTGTACTGCACCAGCGCCGCCGTCGTCATTCGCGTCGTGAAGGATAGCGTTGCCCGCGATGTCAGGAGCGTGGCCGTGAAGCGGCCCGTTGGCAGATCCACCCGGTTCACCGAGATCCCGGGCTCGAGCGAGAGCCGCGGCGTCAGCTCTGCGCGGCCCCGGTAGGAGAGCTCCGTGCGGTCCCCGCCGTAGAGCCCGCCCCGTGCGGCGCTGAAGTCGCCGGAAATGCGGCGCTGCGAGCCGCGGGTGTAGCTGGCGCGCAGGGTGGGGGAGTGGTACGCGCCGGCTGGCACATCAGTGCCGGGGATGATCGGGAAGCCCACGGCAAGATACTCGAACTCGCGGTTGTAGGCGATCGCCCATGAGTCCCCGCTCTCCATTTCCGTCCTGACCCCCGCCCTCGCCTGCCGGTGCTCCAGGCGTCGATCGCCGTCGGTGATGTAGTCCAGCGCTCCTTCGAAGTTGATCTTCCGCACCGAAGGGAGCGCCCGCGGACGTCGGCTGATCCTCACCTGGGCCAGGCTCTCGATGAAGTCCGTCCTGCGGAGGAACCCGACCTCGGGATTGAAGTCCCGGCCGACCGCCAGTCGCTCGATCTGCACGCCAATGAGATCCGCGTCGTAATCGGCACGCGCGCGGTAGGAGCGGTTGTCGTTCCCCAGACCGGGCGTCCTCGTCTGCGCGTAGTACCCGACGATGTTGAGGCTCTGATGCAGGGCCAGGTTTGCGTCGGCG
>JACCXG010000043.1 GCA_013697225.1 Acidobacteriota bacterium | reverse complement strand
ACGGGTTGATGGACGACGTGCGGTTTGCGGACGGCGGTCGCGAATTGCAGATGCGGAAGAGGAAGGGATGACCTGAGCCGGATGCGCGCGCCACGCTCTCTCCTCCTCACCCTCGCCATCGCCTTCGCCGCCGGCACCACCCTCTACAGCCTCTGCTGGATGTACTACGTCCGGCAACCCGCCGCCGCACTCGGCATCACCAGGACAACGGACCCCGGGGGCCTGTTCATGACCATCACGGACGTGAGGCCTGGAGGGGGCGCGGCTGACGCAGGCCTGCAGAAAGGGGATCGGATTGTCGGGGTCGAGGGGGTGACCGACGATGTGGGGCACGAGCTGACCGCGAAGTTGTTCCGGTCGCGCCCGGGGCAGCGGCTGCGCCTGCTGGTGGAGCGGGATGAATGGGAAAAGCCGCGTGAGCTCTCGGTCGAATTGCGGCGGCCCGCCACCGGCACGGCAGGGCCCGAGGGGCTGCCGCGGTGGATCGCTTCGGAGATCATCAGCCTCTACCCGCTGCCGTTTCTCGTGGTCGGCATCAGCGTGCTGCTCCAGCGCCCGGAGGACAGGCACGCGTGGCTCCTTGCGGTGGTGTTTGCCGGGTTCATCAGCGCCGCCCCGATCTGGCAGTTCGAGGCCAGGATCGATCCCCGCCTCGCCCCCTTCATGTTCGTCTGGTGGTCGATCTTCTTCGGCCTGCTGCCGGCATCCTTCTACTGGTTCTTCTCGACGTTTCCAGCCCCCTCTCCACTGGACCGCCGGGTCCCGTGGCTGAAGTACGCCCTTGCGGGCGTGGGCCTCGCCCTCGGCCTCACCGCCTCCGGCATCGTCCTTGTCGCCGGGTATCGTTCTCTCGAGCGCACGGTCGGCTCGCTCATGTCGGGCGGGTTCGGAGAGATGTCCGGTGCCGGGATCATTCTGCTCACTTACAGCATCTGCGGGCAGATGCTGGGGCTCGCATCGCTCGTGATGAACGCCTTCGGGCCGCCGGAGATCCGGCGCAAGGTCCGGGTCATCGTGGCCGGCTCCCTCGCGGGTCTGAGCCCTGTGCTGATTCTGCAGACATACGCAGGGATGCGCGGCGTGCCCGTCGAAACCCTGGGCGTCGGGCTCTGGCAGGCCTCGGTGATGGCCCTCTTCCTCGTGCCGCTGTCCTTCGCTTATGCGGTGGTGAAGCACCGGGTGCTGGAGATTCCGGTTCTCATACGCCGGAGCGCGCGGTACCTGCTCGTGCGGCGGGGTCTCGTCACGTTGACAGGGTTGGCCGTTCTTGGAATGACGGTCCTTTTCGCACAGGCGATCGGGGCGTTGTTCGGTGAGTCGGGAAGCTCTGCGGCCCCCATCAGCCTCCTGGCAGGAGCTGTGTTCGGGATCGGGCTGGCGTCGGCAGGCGGCCGACTGCTGGGAGGAGCGACGGCCCGTATCGATCGCGCCTTCTTCCGGGGTGCGTACGATGCCCGGCGCATTCTCCAGGCCCTGGCGGAGCGAAGCCGCACGATCACCGGGCGAACCGCGCTGGCCGCTTTGCTCGAGGGGTCGCTCCTCGAGGCGCTGCAGCCCGCCGCCTTGCGAATCTTCGTCCGTGACGCGTCGGGAAATTTTGTCTCTGCTCCCGGTGGGAGTCGCGGTGGTGACGTGCGGCTGGAGGCCCACAACCTTGCGGCGCTCGGGCTTCCAGAAGACGGTGTCCACATCGTAGCCGCCGACGATCAGGAGGCGGCAGCGGTGCTCGGCGGGGTCATGGGCATGCAGCCGGAGCTGGTGGTCGTGATGCAGGGGCGTGATACCGACGTGGAAGGCTTGATCCTGCTGGGGCCCCGCCTGTCGGAGGAGCCGTACTCCAGCGAGGATCGCGAGCTGGTGGCGGCCGTGGCCATGCAGGCCGGGGTGACGCTCGAGAACATCCGGCTGGCCGAATCGATGGCCGAGCGGATGGAAGCGGAACGGCGCGCGACCCACGAGCTCGACATCGCACGGGAAGTGCAGCTGAAGCTGCTGCCGCAGAAAACGCCAGTGCTGGCCACCCTCGAGTGCGCCGGAAGCTGCATTCAGGCGCGCGCGGTCGGCGGCGACTACTACGACTTCCTCGATCTCGGCCCGGGGCGCGTCGGCCTCGTGCTGGCCGACATCTCCGGCAAGGGGATCTCGGCGGCGCTCCTCATGGCAAGCCTCCAGGCCAACCTGCGCGGGCAGTACGCGCAAACCTCGGCAGACCTGGAGCGGGTGCTCTACTCGCTGAACCGGACCTTCTACGAGTCCACCGCCACAAGCCATTACGCGACGCTGTTCTTCGGGATCTACGACGAGGACACGCGACGGCTGCAGTATGCGAACTGCGGACACCTGCCTCCGGTCCTCCGGCGACGAAACGGAACGCTCGAGCGGCTCGAGGGGACCGCGCCGGTCGTGGGCCTTTTCGACGAGTGGAGCTGTACGTCACGTGAAATCGTTGTGGCCCCTGGCGACAGCCTGGTCATCTTCAGCGACGGCGTCACCGACGCGCTCAACGATCTCGGGGAGGAATTTGGGGAGGAACGGCTGCTGGGCTTGATTCAGGAACATCCAGGCGATTCGGCCGAAGCACTCATGCAGGCCATCATCACGCGAGTCGCGAGCTTCGCCAGCGCCATCCCGTTCGACGACCTCACGCTCATGATCGGAACCGGCCGGCGATGATAATCCGCCCGCCGGAGGAGCGTGGAAGGCTCCGGCGCGTCAATCGACGAGGGCGAACGCCATGATGCTCGCGCCCGCCGCGACAGCGATGTACTGCCGGCCGTCGAACATGTAGGTCATCGGCGAGGCCCGCCATGTGTGGTTCGTCGCAAAGCTCCAGAGAGGCTTGCCGGAGGTTGCGTCCGCAGCCATCAGGCTGCCGCCATCCTCCCCGAAAATCACCAGGCCGCTGGCGGTCGTGAGCGTGCCGCCCCACGACTGCGCAGCTCCCGTCTGCGGCAGCTCCCACTTGATCTCCCCCGTGCGGATGTCGATGGCCCGAAGGATCCGTTCGGGCTTGGGGTCCGGAGCAATCCGCTGGGAGCCCCCCAGGTAGGTCTTCCCGCTCTCCCACTCACCTTGATCCGTCCTCGTGTAGATGCTGCACTTCTCGAAGGTCTGCACGTAGTAGAGCCCCGTTGCCGGGTTGAACGACGGGGAAAACCAGTTGGTCGCGCCGTCCTGCGAGGGGCAGACGTACGTGCCGGCTGGCGAGGGCTCCTGGTTCGGCAGCTTGATTGGACGTCCGTCGGCGCCGATCCCGCTCGCCCACGTCAGGTGCCGGACGAACTTCCGCGCCAGCAGCAATGTGCCATCGGCCCTGTCGAAGACGTAGAAGAAGCCGTTCCGGTTGGCGTGCAGCATCAGCTTGCGCGGACGCCCCTCCCACTCGGCATCGACGAGGACGGAGGTCTGCGTCGCGTCCCAGTCCCACAGATCGTGCGGGGTGAACTGGTAGTACCACTTGAGGGTTCCCGCGCGGCGATCGAGCGCGAGGATGCTGCCGGAGTAAAGGTTGTCTCCCTCGCGATCCCGCCCGTCGTACTCCTTGGCCGGATTCCCCGTGGGCCAGTAGACGAGGTCCAGATCAGGATCGTAGCTGCCGGTGAACCAGGTGGGCGCGCCGCCATGGTGGATGTCCTTGCCACCCCAGGTCTCCGAACCTGGTTCCCCGGCCCTCGGAACGGTCCTGAACCGCCAGACTTCCTTCCCGGTCTCCCGATCGAGGGCGGCCACGAATCCGTTCGCCCCGTGCTCGCCGCCGGTCACGCCCGAGATGACGAGATTCCCGGCAGGCAGCGGAGCGGAAGTGGACGAGTAGTTGTCGCGGGAATCCGCCAGGGTCGTGTCCCAGAGGAGTTCCCCCGTGAAGCGGTTGAGGGCCAGCACGTGTGCGTTGTCGGTCACCATGAACACACGGTCGCCGGCGATGCTCACGCCCCGGTTCGCATGCCCCATCGTCACGCGCGAACGCGGCCGCTGGTAGCGCCAGATCTGGCGGCCTGTCCCTGCGTCGAGGGCGAAGAGCTCGTTCACCCCCGGCACGTACATGATTCCCCCGACCACAACCGGCGTCGCCTGGGAGTTGGCGTTGCCCGGCATCGAGAACACCCACTTTGGCGCCAGCCGCGCGATGTTGTCGGCGGCGATCTGCGTCATGGTGGTGTGGCGATTGCCTCCTGGATCACCGTTGTAGGTCGGCCAGTCCACGTC
>JACCXG010000019.1 GCA_013697225.1 Acidobacteriota bacterium | reverse complement strand
CCGTGCAGAGCGGGGAACGGTGGTGGAGCGCCGTACGGACCCGACGCTGCGCGGCCCGTCGACTGTTGCCCGGGCGCGCAACTTCTACCTCGTCGTCAATGCCGACTTCGAGACCGGCACGACCCCTTTTACCGTGACGGGGCTTCCCCGCAACAGTGAGGAGGACGGCGACGAGGACAATGAATAGCTGCTCACTCTTCGCGTGCTCCGCGCCAAGCCGCTGCACGGCGCTGCCATCGTGCAGCGCATCCCCCAGCTCTCCCGCGAGGAGCTCCAGGGCGAGGAGGGCTCGCTGTACCCGGCTCTGCAGAAGCTTCTGCCGAAGGGGTGGGTGAGGGGAGGCCGTCTCAAATGTCGAAAGGTATTCGTCGGGGGGGAAGAGGTTTCTTAGTCGCGGCTTCGTCCCGTCTCGCGGTACGAGGAGAGGAGCGTCTCCAGGTCGCGCACGAGATCCGGCTGAGCGTCGGCGAGGTTGGTCGTCTCCTCGCATCCGCCTCCAGATCGTATAGCTGTCTCGGAGGGAGTGCTTTCGCGGCCGGGGAATCTGCAGCCGGTCGTCGTCTGCCCCGGACCCATGGGTCAGAATCAGCTTCCACGACCGGCCGGCGGCCCGCTGGCGAGATGGCGTCATACGTGGGGAGCTTCCCCTTTCAGGCGTTCTACTCCAGCCAAACCCGGCGGAGCAGTGCGGAGAACCGGGGATCAGCGCGCAGCGGGTCCATGGTCGGTGCGACCTTGAGTTGCCAGATCAGGTTGGACGTCTCCTGGTGTGCTCGCTCGAGCCACGTGAAGGCCTGATCCAGATCACCAAGGCCGGCATAGGCGTGCACGAAAGGCGCCGAAGGTACATAACCGGTCTGGCGCCGCCTCTCCAGCTCATTCAGCGTCCGAAGCGCATCGTCACGCCGCCCCGCCCGTGCATAGGTATTGGTGAGGCTGCCGAGCAGACCGGGGCTGCGATCCGAGATTGCCGCGGCGCGCTCGAGAATTTGGATCGCCTCGTCGAAGCGGCCGGCCTGATTGAGCGAGATGCCGAGGAACCAAAGTCCGGAGTGGTTGTCCTTCTGTAAGTCGAGAGAAGCCTGACACTCGCGAATGGCCTCGTCATACCGCCGCGCAAAATAGAACGTCCACCCCACGTTCGCGGCCATCTCCGCAGAGAGCGGGTCGAGTGCCCGCGCTTTTCGGGCAAGCTGAACTCCGTCATCGATCCGCCCCTGCGCGACGAGCAGATGTGCCAGTCCGATGTGTGCCTGGGCGTTGTTGGGCTCCAGGTCCAGCGCGTGCCTGAATGCGGTGTCTGCTTCTTGCCATTGCCATTCGCGCTGGCGGGCAGCCGCGATCATGACGTGCGCCTCCGCGAGCGTCGGATCCAGGCGAAGCGCCTGCTGTGCGGCGCCCACCGATTTAGGCAGCATCTCAGCCTGGGGTGAACCGCCGCGGAAAATCGTGCCGAGCTCGCGATACGCGCGGGACAGGCCCGTGTACGCGGGGGCAAACGCGGGGTCCAGCGCGAGAGCAGCTTCGAAGTGTGCCATGGCCTCGGGGACGGCAGCGCGCTGGGGCCGAGTCAACGCGTAACGGCCCCGCAGGTAATGTTCATACACCTCTGGCGTGACGGGCCGGGAGCCGGTGACGCGCCGCGTCTCGCGTGCGGTCCGTCTCAGCTCGATGCTGCGCGCAATCGACTCCGCCACGTTCATCTGAAGGAGCAGCACGTCCCCGAGTTCGGTTTCGAAGATCTCGGACCAGAGGTTCGTCTCAGCCGATCGCGCGTCGATGAGCTGGACCGAGATGCGCACGCGACTACCGGATCGCAGTACGGACCCGACCACAAGCGCGTCGACGTCCAGGGCTTCCGCGATCTCCGGCACCGTCTGTCGAGTGTTCTTGAACTGCATGACCGACGTGCGGGAGATGACGCGGAGGTCCCGGGCGGCTGAGAGGCGCCCGATGATTGCGTCGGTGATCCCGTCGGCGAAGTACTCCTGCTCCGGGTCGGCGGAGAGGTTCTCCAGCGGAAGCACTGCGAGCGATTGAACCGGCTGGTCGGTACGCGCAAAACCAGGCTGGCCCATCCAGACCGCCACGCTGGTGGCCACGATGAAGGCGACCGCTAAGATGGTGGCCACCATGCTGAACGGACCTCCCCGGCCATGCGGATCGTGAGCCGGCACGATTCGGGTGGAGTCGTGAATTGTCCCCCTCCCTACAGGGCTCTGCTCGACTTGGAGTTCCGATGCTGTGACCTCATGCGCTTGAGCATCCTGACCGGCGGAAGGCGTGGCGACCTCTTCCGGCAGGCTCCTCACCGGCGCTACGAACCGGTAGCCCTCCCCGGGCACCGTGAGGATGTAGCGGTGCGCCTCCGGGCTGTCGCCGAGAATCCTGCGCAGTGTGGAGATGTTGCGCGTCAGATTCCCTTCCTCCACAACGCTGTCGGGCCAGACGTGGTGAAGGAGTTCGTCCTTGGAAACCGTCCTCTGCTGGTGCTCGATCAGGAAAGCAAGCGTGTCGAAGACCTTGGCCGTGAGGGGAGCTGTCCCGGACTCTGATTCCAGGAGCCGACGCCGCGTATTCAGCCGGAACGGTCCGAACTCGTATACCGGCGTCGAGTTGCCGGAGGGCGCCTGCATCGCTGTGTCCTATGGTCCCCGGGGAACTTTCAGGAAAGTTCAGGTGCGGCGCAAGGACGCCGCAGCGTCCCGATACGTAATCTCCTCCATCCGCGATCGACTCGGGGCATGCCGCGGAAGCGGCGATTCTACGCCTGGTGAGCAGCGACCGCAATCCGATTGCTGCTCATGGCCGAGCTCGGTCCTCATCGGACCACATCAAGGAGATAGATATGAAGAACAGCACTGCGTGCGCCGTAAGCCTGGCGGCTTTCCTTGGGGCCGCCTGTGAGATGCCTGCTGGATGCCCACACGCTCGATGAGGACGTGAAGATGTTCTTCGCGCTGACGAACGCGCTGCTGGATGCGAGTATCGCCGTGTGGGAGGCGAAGCGCCACTACGATTCCCCTCGGCCCGTCACCGCAATTCGAGCTCTCTTCGCTGGGCAGCCCGTCCGTGCGTGTGCGGGCGCCTTCCAGGGGACCCAGCTGATCCCCGGCGACACGTGGCAGTCCTACCTTGCCACACCGCCTTTTGCCGAATACGTCTCCGGACACAGCACCTTCAGTGCCGCAAGCGCCGAAATTCTGCGGCGGTTTACCGGAAGCGATACGCTCGGCGCACAGGTGACGATCGAGGCGGGTGCATCGCCTATCGAGCCCGCGATGGTTCCGGCGTCCTCCGTCACACTGGCCTGGCCGACGCTCTCCGCCGCGGCAGCCGAGGCTGGGCTGTCGCGGCGGTACGGAGGCCTTCACTTCGAGGACGGTGACCTGGTCGGACGCGAGATGGGAAGGCAGATCGCGGACCTGGTCTGGAGAACGGCGCAGTCCTACTTCGCAGGGGCCCCGCTGCAACCGGCGCCGCAATAATTGAGACAAGGACGGCCGGCGGCTCGCACCCCGTGCACCCTCAGCCGCGGCCCCCTGTGTCAGGCCGAAAGTGGACGCGCCCTCGCAGAGCAGATCGGCCGGGGTGTCGAGGCTCCTCCCGCTGTGCGATAGGATGGCCCCTTCCCGGGTGGCGGGCCCGGTCGCGCACCCGGGCGGGGGAAAGGCGTGAAGGGGAAGAAGCTGAAGAAGAAGGAGTATCTGGAACGGCTCGAAGAACTGCACATCGAGCTGAACAGCCTCGCACGCTGGCTGGCCGGCACCGGACGCCGCATGGTCGTCCTGTTCGAAGGGCGCGACACCGCCGGAAAAGGGGGGACGATCAACGCCATCACCGAACGCCTGAACCCCCGCCAGGTGCACATCGTGGCCCTGGGGAAACCGAGCGAGCGCGAGCGGACCGAGTGGTATTTCAAGCGCTATGTCGCGCACCTGCCTGCGGCCGGGGAGGTCGTGCTCTTCGACCGCAGCTGGTACAACCGCGCCGGGGTCGAGCACGTGATGGGTTTCTGCACGAAGGGGGAGTACGAGCGCTTTCTCGAACAGGCGCCTGCCTTCGAACGGATGCTCGTGGACGACGGGATCCTGGTGCTCAAGTACTGGCTGGCTGTCGATCAGCGGCATCAGGAGGAGCGATTCGCCGAACGTGCCGGAGATCCACTGA
>JACCXG010000017.1 GCA_013697225.1 Acidobacteriota bacterium | reverse complement strand
ACCATGCCGTGCTCCCCCTCGAGCAGGCCGTTGTCACCCATGAAGACGATGATGGTGTTGTCCAGCTGCCCTGATTCCTCCAGCCATCTGCGCAGCCGGCCCACGCTGTCGTCGACACTCAGGATCGTGCCCCAGTAGGCGTGGACCATATTCTGGAAGTCCACCACAGCCTCCGGACGATCGTCCGGGAAGACCTTCCGCCATTCGAAGAGCGGACCGTAGATGCCATGCCATGTGTACTGGCGCTCCTTGATCCAGGCCGGCTTGTCCCCCAGCGCGAAAGCGGTCTGGGGATACGCGACCGGGACCTGCGCGAAGGTGCGCTCGTATTTCGGTTCAGGGGTATAGAAGCTGTGCGGCGCCTTGTGGCCGAGCATCATGAGCCACGGCTTGCCCCCATGATCCCGCTTCAGCCAGTCGAGGGCCATGTCGGTGACCACGGTCGTGTAGTACCCGGTCTTCACCTCGCGCCCCTGGCCGTTCATGTTGAACTCGGTATCGAAGTACTTTCCCTGCCCCTTGTGGGTCACGAAGTAGTCGAAGCCGGGCCGCGGTTCGTCGTTGTCTTCCCCCATGTGGTACTTCCCCACGTACGCAGTCGCGTAGCCCGCCTCCTGCAGCAGGTCCGGGAAGCTCCTCATCTTCGACGGGAACTCGGTGAAATTGTCAGTGACGCCGTGCCTGTGCGCGTAAACGCCGCTCAGGATGGATGCACGGCTGGGGGAGCACAGCGAGGTCGTGCAGAACGCATTGGCGAAGTTCACCCCTTCGTTCGCTATGCTGTCGATGTTCGGCGTCTTCACGTGAGGATGTCCTGCGTAGCCCACTGTGTCCCACCGGATGTCGTCGAGCAGGATCACCAGAATGTTCGGGCGTGCCGCAGCGGGCGCATCGGCCCGACGGCCGCAGCCGGACGTCAGAACGGCACACGCCATCAGGATCGCGATGGAAGCGGACTTGAGCATGTCCGCCATTATGCCCTGCGTCCACGAACTCCGCCGGCGACCCCAATCGCTTGCGGCGGTTGCGCCCCGCTGTAGAATGCCGCGCATGCCCGATCCAAAGCTGCTAGCCCTCTGTCTCGCGCTGTCGACCTCCATCAGCCTGACGTCCGCCACTCAGTCCCCCGTCGCGCGGGAGGGCACCGGGATCGATGCGGAGCGACTCGCGCGCGTCGATCGCCTGCTGCAGGAGCACGTCGACGGGAATCGCATTCCCGGCGCGGTCGCGCTGGTCCTCAGGGACGGCCGCCCGATCTACGACCGGGCGTTCGGGTGGGCGGACAAGGAGGCCGGGAGGCGCATGTCATCAGACACGATCTTCCGGATTGCGTCGCAGACCAAGGCGCTCACGAGCGTTGCGATCCTGGCGCTGATGGAGGAAGGGCGCCTGGCGCTGAGCAGCCCGGTGGGCGCCTTCATCCCCTCGTTCACCAAGACAGCCGTTGCGACGAAAGGCGAGGGGGGCACCACGAGTGTCCCGGCGAAACGGCCGATCACGATCCGCGACCTGCTGACCCATACGGCCGGCATTTCCTATGGCACAGAGAGCACGATTTCCGCTCAGTACGAGGCGAGGGGGCTCGGCCCGGCGGCCGGCTACGGGTGGTACACGGCGGACAAGGAAGAGGGGACCTGCGACACGATGGAGCGGCTGGGCAGCCTGCCGTTCGTTGCCCACCCCGGTGAGTCGTACGTGTATGGCTACAACACCGACATTCTCGGCTGCATTGTCGAACGCGCTTCCGGGATGCCGCTCGATCAGTTCATCGCCACCCGGATCACCACGCCGCTGCGGATGTCGGATACCCGCTTCTTCCTGCCGCCGGACGGGCGCGACCGGCTGGCGGCGGTCTACTCGAGCGGGCCGGACGGGACGATCGTCCGGGCGCCGGAGGGAGCGCGCGGGCAGGGACACTATGTCGAAGGGCCCCGCAGGAACTTCGCCGGCGGCGCCGGGCTCCTGTCCACCGCCAGGGACTACGCACGCTTCCTCGAGATGATCCGGAACGGCGGGGCTCTGGACGGCGTGCGGATTCTCGCGCCACGAACGGTTGCGCTCATGACCACCAACCAGATCGGCGACCTGCGTCCGGTGCCCGGCATGGGTTTCGGCCTGGGCTTCGAAACGACGGAACGCTACGGCGCGAACGGGTTGAGCTCGGTGGGCACCTTCGGGTGGGGCG
>JACCXG010000016.1 GCA_013697225.1 Acidobacteriota bacterium | reverse complement strand
GGGAGACGTGGAGGCACTGTGAACAGACGGCAGTTCGCGCAGACGCTCGGCGCCGGGGCGGCTGCCGGCGGCGGGCTCTCCGGGGCGCAGCCGGCCGGGCCTGCCGGATCGCTGACGGACGTGCCGGGGATCAGCGTCGGCCATTTCACCGATTCGCGCCGGCCGACCGGATGCACGGCGATCCTGTTCGAGTCTGCCGCTGCGGCGGGGGTCGATTACAACGGGTCCGCGCCGGGGGAATCCCAGGTGGTGATGCTGCAGCCGGTCAGCCCGGTCGAACGGATCCACGCACTCTTCCTGTCGGGCGGAGGCATCTTCGCGCTGCCGGCCGCGGGGGGCGTCATCCGGTTTCTCGAAGAGCGGAACGTCGGGTTCGACTGGGGCGGGCCCGACCTCCGGATCCCCATCGTCGTCTCGGCCGTGATCGATGACCTCGCCGTTGGCAATCCGCGCGTGCGCCCCGACGCGGAGGCCGCCTATCGCGCGTGTGCCGCGGCGTCGAAAGCGGCGGTGGCGGAAGGGAACGTCGGGGCGGGTGCCGGAGCAACGGTCGGGAAGATGCACCGCAGCCGCGGGTTGGGTGGGATGAAGGGGGGGCTCGGCACCGCCAGCCTGACGCTGGGAGACGTGGTCATCGGCGCGCTCGCCGTCGTCAACGCCGCGGGGGATGTGCTCGATCCCCGGACAGGAGCCATCGTTGCCGGCTCCCGGCGGGCGGACGACTCCTTCGCCGACAGCGTGGACGTGATGCGCGGGATGGTGACGGGGGCCGCGGCCGGCCCGCTCGAAGACCACGCCCTTCGCAGTACGACGCTGGCGGTCGTGGCGACCAACGTGACGCTGACGAAGACGGCACTGACGAAACTGGCCATGATGGCCAACTGCGGCGCCGCACGGGCCATTCGCCCGTATCACACGACCGGTGACGGCGATCAACTCTTCGCCGTATCCACCGAGGGACTCGCCCGGCCCGATCTACAGCTGACCGTGCTCGGTGCCCTCGCTGCAGATCTGGTGGGAGAGGCGATCGTCAGAGGCGTTCGCGCCGCCTCCGGCGTCGACGGATGGCCTGCGGTTCGGGATCTCGCGGCGCGCTGAAAGGGGGACCCTGATGTTTGTCGAACGGCGCGGACGACGCGCTTCTTGCGGAGGGCAGATGTCTCTCGACCTTCAGGTCACCACGCTCAAGCACGAATGGATCGCCGAGGCCGGGCGGGTCCAGGGGCGCGCGTTCTTCGACGATCCGGCGTTCGTGTTCACCTTCCCTGACGACGAGCGGCGTCGTGAGGGGCTGCCATGGCTGATGCAGATCGGGGTGGCCTACGGCGAGCGGTTCGGCCACGTGGATACCACGGCCGGTACGATGATCGGGCACGCGGTCTGGCTGCCCCCCGGCCGCACGGAGCTGTCCCCCTCGCGCATGGAAGACGTGGGGTTCGTCGAGGCACCACGGCACCTGAAGGAAGACGAGCTGGAACGATTCGGGGCCTTCGTCGATACCATGGCTGCCGCCCACGAACGCTTCGTACCCGGACCTCACTGGTACCTGATGGTTCTCGGGGTGGAGCCAGCCCACCAGGGGCAGGGTGCCGGAAGCGCGCTCATTGCGCCGACGCTCGCCCGTGCGGACGCCGAAGGTCTGCCGTGCTATCTCGACACCGCCAAGGAGCGCAATCTTGCCTTCTACAGGCGGCATGGGTTCGAAGTACGGGATGAGCAGCGGGTGCCCGGCGGAGGGCCACGCGTGTGGGCGATGGTCAGGGAGCCGCGCGAAGGGGCGCGATAGTAGCGTCGATGCTTCTTGGTTCAGGAGGAGTGCAGATGGTCAAACGCGTGGCAGCAGTAGTGATGGTGACGGCGTGCGCTGTCGGCAGCGCCGCAGGGCAGGGGCCGGCACCGGCAGCCAGGGACGAGGCGACACACCGGATCACCGTCAGGACCGACGAGGTCTACACCGGCACGTTGAACATGGTGATCACGGACGGGAAGGTTTCCGGCACGATGCGAATCACGGATCCCATGGAGATCACGGGGAAGCTCGCGGGAACGGCAAGCGCTGGGACCATCAAGCTGGACTTTCCCTTCTACGTCACGGCGGAGAAGTGCAGCGGCTCGGTGAAGATGGACGTCAAGCTGCCCGACGCACCCGGAGCGGCAAAGGGAACCGTTGTGGCCCTGGGCTGCGAAGGGGAGGCGGACAAGATGTCCGGCACCGTGGAGATCACGCCCGTGGCACAGAAGAGCGCCAGGTAGCGTTACGCGGGGGGGCGCGACCGCGGGGCTCCCGTGTCCACCCGGCGCACTGGTGTGCCCGCGTAGGTGGCCCCGGCCTCGAGCTTCATGTACTTTGGCACGAAGCTGAGCGCCGCGATATGGCAGCCGTCGCCAGCCTCGACGCCGATGTCGATCACGCTGCCGATGCCGATCAGCACGTTGCGCCCGAGTCGCACGCGGGCGGTCTTGACGGTTCCCCGCTCCACCGTGTGACCGGCGATGTGCACGTCGGCGCCGATTACCACGCCGTCGCCGAATTCCAGCAGGTTGTAATCGCTGACCGCCAGGCTGTTCACGTAAACACGCCGGCCGAGCCGCGCGCCAGCCAGGCGTAGATAGGCGGTCCACAGCGGCGAACCCTTCAGGAGCAGCCCGGCAAAGACGCGCACCACGTGGATGGCGACCATATACCGCACCCACCCCAGAAGCGGCCATCCAACACGATCGAGGGGCATCTCGGCGTCGGGAGGGGACTTCCATCCAAGGAGCCGGGTCGATGCCGCCGACGCTCCCATCAGCAGGAGCGCGAAGACGGCGTAGGACGGGGCAACGGCCAGGCTGAAGGCGACGGCGCGGGCGAGCGGGCGGTCCGTGGTGGCGTTCGCCAGGGCAAGCCAGCCCATCAGCACGGGCATCGTGGCGGCCGCGAGCACCAGGACCTGGACGAGCAGGGCGGTCCCGATTGCCCAGAGAATTCGCCAGCCGGCTCCGGGACCAGCCTTCGAGGATTCGGCCATAATGATCGGGGAGGCTGTTTTGTATATCACCAGCCCGGCAACAGCTTCACGCGAGCACGTATGAACGATCCAGCATATTTCGACGGTGATCCGGCAGTCGACAGTTCCCGGCGGCATCTCGAGCGTGTTATCAGAGGAGACCCTCCCCGCCGGCGCTGGCCCTGGATTGCGGCCGCCCTGGCGGGTGGGAGTGCCTGGACGATCTGGAGAGTCGTCCAGCGGCAGCCGCCGGAGGGTGGGACCGCAGACGCTCGCAGTACCGGATCTGCGGCCGCTCGCACTAGCGGATCTTCTGATCCGGCAAGGCGGTCTTGATGCCGGCATCCACCGGCATCGTGTCGTTCTCCGGCGTGAGCCCGGTTGCCGCCATGAGCCGCAGGAGCTCGGCGTGGAGCTCCTGCACTCTCTCTGCAGACCCGGCGGAGTCGATGAGATTCGTCCGCTCTTCCGGGTCGTCCTTGATGTTGTAGAGTTCCGCCTTGTGCCGGTCCGGCCCCCCGTCCCCGTGCGGATACCGGACGTATTTCCATTCTTCCGTGCGGACTCCCCGCACGTTGGGCGTGTAGGGAAACTGGGTCTCGTAGTTGTAGTAGTAGAACCAGCTCCTGCGCCAGCCTGGATCTCCGGACCTGACCAGCGGGACCCAGGATCTGCCGTCGATGTCCGCCAGTGCCGGCGCCTGGCTGAGCTCCAGCAGGCTTGGCGCGAGGTCCACCGTCAGTACCTGCTGCTCGATCACCTTCGGCCCTCCAGCCAGTGCCGGATAGCGCACGGCGATGGGAATCCGGATGCTCCCCTCGTGCATGGTGCGTTTGTCGACCAGGCCGTGCTCCCCCTCGAGCAGGCCGTTGTCACCCATGAAGACGATGATGGTGTTGTCCAGCTGCCCTGATTCCTCCAGCCATCTGCGCAGCCGGCCCACGCTGTCGTCGACACTCAGGATCGTGCC
>JACCXG010000618.1 GCA_013697225.1 Acidobacteriota bacterium | reverse complement strand
CAGCGTGACGGTTCGCAGCGGCACCGGGCAGGTGACCACCATCGGCACCCGCGCCGCCTCGAAGGTTCTCGTCGCTCCCGAATAACCGATCCAGCTTGACAGTAAGCTCTCGGAGAGTCTAAGATTTTGATTATTCAAAACTTTTGTTTATCACAGAGGCGCTTGAGTCAGGAGACTGGTCAAATAGTGATTATCGTCGGCTTGTTCTGGGGAGGGCCGACACCGTCTGTGCTGGCGTCACCGCAGAATCCGGCGTGTGAAGCATCGGGGGGGGGTGGTTGACGCATCGGGGGCCGTTCTTCCCGGCGCCACGGTGGCGCTTCTGCCGTCCGGCCCCGTTGCCGTGACCGGTCCTGACGGAACGTTCTGCCTGCGGGAGATCCCGGCCGGGGAACACGTCGCGACCGTGTCGCTCGACGGCTTCTACACCCGCAGGGTGACCCTTCGGGTGCCGCAGGCTCCAGACGGTGCCCTCACGATAGTGATGGCTCCCGGGATCCGGGCGGATGTGGTGGTGACCGCCACCCGCACGAGCAGGAATCTCGGGGAGGTGCCTGTACGGACGGAGGTCATCACACGCGATCTGATCACCCGATCCGGCTCACGGACGCTGGCCGACGCGGTCGAGTACACGACCGGCATCCGGGTCGAGAACAATTGCCAGAACTGCAATTTCTCCCAGATCCGGCTTCTCGGGCTCGACGGGCCTTACACCCAGATTCTCGTGGACGGCCAGCCCGTGGTCAGCTCCCTCGCCCAGGTGTACGGAATCGAGCAGATCCCCGCACGGATGATCGAGCGCATCGAGGTGGTCAAAGGGGGAGGCTCGGCCCTGTATGGTCCCGGCTCCGTCGGGGGCGTCGTGAACATCATCCCGCGGGAACCGCCACGCACGGGAGGCGTGCTCGAGATGCGGGAGACACCTTCGGATCCGACGCCAACCTGTCGCTGAACGGCGGCGCCGACTGGGTCGCCGCGGATCGTCAGACGTTCCTCACCGTGTTCGGCCAGTTCGATCGGGTCCGCCCGTTCGACGTGGACGGCGACGGGTTCACGGAGGTGAGCCGGCGCGAGCTGCAGGCGAGCGGCTTCCGGCTCAATCGGTATCAGCTCACCGGACGTGCGAAGCTCACGTTCGACCTGACCCACGTCCGCGAGGATCGGCGGGGCGGGGACTCCCTGCACCTGCCGCCGGACCAGGCGCTCGTGGCCGAATCGATCGACAGCAGCCGGCTCGCGTTGAGCGGCACCTGGTTCCACAGCGTGAGCCGGCGGTTCGACTACCGGGTCACCGCGTCGACCGCCGACACCGGCGCGACAGCTACTACGGCACTGGCCGCGACCCGAATGCCTTCGGTCAGAGCGAGAGTCGCGTCTCTGTCGTCGATGCTCAGCTCAATCACTATGCGGGACGCCACACGGTGAGCTGGGGCGCGCAGGGCGCTGGCGAATCGCTCGAGGACAGCCAGCCAGCCTACGGCCGCGCCTTGGATGTGTCGTACACGAACGCCGGCGTGTTCGTGCAGGACGACTGGTCGTTCGCACCGAGGTGGCAGCTCCTGTATGGACTCCGCGGCGACAGCCATGCCGCGCTGCGCCGCCCGGTGCTCTCCCCTCGCATGGCGCTGATGCACTCCCCCGTCCCGGCGCTCGACATTCGCGTCTCGCTCGCCCGCGGCTTCCGCGCGCCGCAGGTGTTCGATGAGGACCTGCACCTGAGCTCAGTCGGTGGACGCGTGCGGATCATCGAGGCCGACCCGACCCTGCGGGAGGAGCGCTCGTTCAACACGATGGCCGGCTTCGAGTGGAAGCCGGAGATCGGGCGTGGTCAGGGCCTGCTGGAAGTCAACGCCTTCCGCACTTCCCTCCATGACCTGTTCCACGTTCAGGATGCCGACGACCCGCTGACCCCTATGGCGGAGTTCCGGAAGGTGAACTTCGGAAGAGCTGACGTATACGGCATGGAAATCAACACTGGCTGGGGCATCGGCGACACGTTCGTGGTGCAGGGAGGTGTCGTCGAGGGACGGGCGTTCTTCGGCGAGGCTGAACCGGACTTCGGCAGCCGCGAGTTCTTCCGCACACCACGGCGCTACGCGAATGCGACTCTGACGTGGCAGATTCCGAAGGCCGCTGACATCTTTGCCGCCGCGCGGTACACCGGCCGGATGAAGGCGCCGCACTATGCCGGGTACGTGGCCGAGGACCGCCTCGAGACGACATCTCCCTTCCTCCTGGTCGACCTTGCGATCTCACGGACGATCAAGCTGGGTGAGGGACCGCGGCTGGTCATCGGCCTCTCGGCC
This sequence comes from Acidobacteriota bacterium, assembly GCA_013697225.1. GTDB lineage: Bacteria > Acidobacteriota > Vicinamibacteria > Vicinamibacterales > 2-12-FULL-66-21 > JACCXG01. Next base: position 417 of record JACCXG010000618.1, on the reverse strand, counting down.
AGGAACGTGACAGACGCGTATCAGGGTGATCTGGATCGCGGACCGCTGCGCGATTCTGCCTATGTCTACGGTCCGCGGCTTCCGCGATCCATCGGGGCCACGCTCCGCGTGGAGTACTGATGCGGCTACGTGCCTCCCGATGGCTCGTGGTAATGGCGGCCCTCCTGCTCTCGCCGGGTGTTGCCTGGCCGGGAGGCTCCACCCCTGACGCACCGCTGAACGAACCTGCAATGGAGGCAGCCCTCAGGCGCTTCACCGCGACCGACCTGGCGGGCGCCGCCTGGTCGTTACCGGAGATGCACGGACGGGTCGTGCTGCTGGACTTCTGGGCCACATGGTGCGCTCCATGCCTTGCCGAGCTTCCCCGGCTCCGCGCGCTCAGAGAGAAGCATGCGGAGAGCGGCTTCGAGATTCTCG
>JACCXG010000522.1 GCA_013697225.1 Acidobacteriota bacterium | reverse complement strand
CCGAGCGCCAGTTCGCCGAGCTCGGTGCAGGGGCCATCCGCCAGGATCTGCCCCTTCTGCACCCGCTGGCCGTCGCGCACGATCGCCTTCTGGTTGATGCAGGTGTTCTGGTTCGACCGCTTGAACTTCGTCATCGGATAGATGTCGGCCCCCATCTCGCGGGACGCCGCTTCCGATTCCCCCTCCACGCGGACGACAATGCGCTGGCTGTCGACGTAGTCCACGGTTCCGGACCGCCGCGCCACCACCACCGCGCCCGAGTCGCGGGCGGTGATGTACTCCATCCCGGTGCCGACGTACGGCGACCGCGCACGCAGCAGGGGAACCGCCTGGCGCTGCATGTTCGATCCCATCAGCGCGCGGTTCGCGTCGTCGTTCTCGAGGAACGGCACGAGCGATGCGGCCACCGATACCAACTGCTTCGGCGAGACGTCGATGAACTCCACCTTGTCGCGCGGCGAGAGGATGAAGTTGCCCGCCTGCCGCGCGTTCACGCGGTCCTGAACGAAGCGCCCCGCCTCGTCGACCTGCGCGTTGGCCTGCGCGATGATGTACTGGTCCTCTTCCCATGCCGACAGGTAGTACGAATACGGCTCGTACTCCAGCCCGCGACGGCGGCGGACCTTCTCTTCCCCCCGGCTGTCGGCCCCGACGTCCGCCGCTTCGACGATGTCACCGACCTTGTGCTTGCTGCTCCCGGCGTTCGTGACGATGACGTAGTCGACGACGCGCCCTCCCTTGACCTTGCGGTACGGGGACTCGATGAACCCGAACTCGTTGATCCGGGCGTAGCACGAGAGCGACGAGATCAAGCCGATGTTCGGGCCTTCCGGCGTCTCGATCGGGCAGATGCGCCCGTAATGCGTCGGGTGGACGTCGCGAACCTCGAAGCCCGCCCGCTCGCGCGACAGGCCGCCAGGCCCGAGCGCGGAGAGGCGCCGTTTATGGGTGACCTCCGAGAGCGGGTTGGTCTGGTCCATGAACTGCGACAGCTGTGAGGACCCGAAGAACTCGCGGATGGCCGCCATGACCGGCTTCGCGTTGATCAGGTCGTGCGGCATGGCGGTCGCCATTTCCTGGTAGACCGACATCTTCTCCTTGATGGCCCGCTCCATCCGGACGAGGCCGATCCGGAACTGGTTCTCGAGGAGCTCGCCGACCGAGCGCACGCGCCGGTTGCCGAGGTGATCGATGTCGTCCACGTTGGCGGGGTTCCGCCGCAGCTTCAACTGATACTTGATGACCTCGTAGAAGTCCTGCGGATGCAGGATCTTCTCGTCGAGCGGGGTGTTCAGCCTCAGCTTCGTGTTCAGCTTCAGGCGGCCAACGCGCGAGAAGTCGTACTTCTGCGGGTTGAAGAACATGTTCTCGAAGAGCGAGCGCGAGCTGTCGAGCGTCGGAGGATCGCCCGGACGCAGCCTGCGGTAAATCTCGATCAGCGCCTCTTCGTGGGTGTGGATCGGGTCCTTCTTGAGCGTCGTCGAGAGGACCGGGCCGACCTCGTCGCGCTCGGGGAAGAAGACCTCGAGCGTCTCGACGTTCTTCTCCTGCGCCATCGCGATGACACGCGGCTCGACCGGCTCGTTGGCCTCGAGGATGACCTCACCCGTGGACGGATCAACGACGTCCGTGGCGGCGAAGGATCCTTCGAGCTCCGCATCCGCGACCTCGACGGATTCGACCCCCGCCTTCTTCAGCGTGGCAAGCGCACCGGACGTGATCTTGCGGCCGGCATGGGTCACGACGTCGCCGTTGACCGTGATGTCCTTTGCCGCGCGGAGTCCCTGGATGCTGTCCCCTACGGACCAGAGGATGCTGCCGCCGCTCAGGTGCAGCCGGTCCACGGTGTAGAAGCTCCGGATGATCTCGTCAGCCCCGCGCAGGCCAAGGGCGCGGAGGAAGACGGTGGCCAGGAACTTCCGCTTCCGGTCGATGCGGACGTAGAGCAGGTTCTTCGTGTCGTACTCGAACTCGACCCACGAGCCGCGGTACGGAATGATCTGCGCGATGTAGAGCGTCTTGTCTTCCGAATGGAAGAATGCCCCCGGCGACCGGTGGAGCTGCGACACGATGACGCGCTCGGTCCCGTTGATGATGAAGGTGCCGTTGTCGGTCATCAGCGGGATGTCGCCGAAGTAGACCTCCTGCTCCTTGATGTCGCGGATCGTCTTCACGCCGGTCTCGGGGTCTTTGTTCCAGACCACGAGCCGAATCGTGACCTTCAGCGGCACGGCGTACGTCATGCCGCGCTCCTGGCATTCGTCCACGTCGTACTTGAGCTTCAGGCCGACGGTGTTGCCGCAGATGTCGCAGACGTCCCCGCGCGCCTCGTTGGGCTTCCCGCAGCGCGGGCAGAGCACGTCGTGCTCGCCGTACGGATCGGCGACCAGGGTATGGCCGCAGTTCACACACGGCTTCCGCAGGTGGTGCAGCCCGGCCAGCCGTCCGCACTTGCACTCCCAGTTGCCGATCGAGTACTCGATGAACTCGAGCGACGAGTTCTCGCGGAAGTCGCTGATGGGAAATACCGACTTGAACACCGACTGCAGGCCGGCGTCTTCGCGTTCCGAAGGCAGCCGGTTCATCTGCAGGAACCGCTCGTAGGACTTCTTCTGGATCTCGATCAGGTTCGGGATCGGGATCGTCGTCTTGATCTTGCTGAAGTCGATGCGCTCGCGGTAGACGTTCTTGGGGAGGCTGTACATCGTTGTGAAAAACCTCGAGGGCCGAAACTGATGACCGGACGCAGCGCGGAACGTCGGTTCCGCGCTGCCGATGCGCGCGCGAGGCCGCACGGTGTTCTCGTCCGTGCGACCGGAGCGACTGGAGCAGGGCTACTTGATTTCGACTTTGGCGCCGACGGCCTCGAACTTCTTCCGGATCGCCTCGGCCTCTTCCTTGGGAATGCCTTCCTTGATCGGCTTGGGCGCTCCCTCGACGAGGTCCTTGGCTTCCTTCAGGCCGAGGCTCGTGACCTCACGAACGACCTTGATGACGTTGATCTTGTTCGCGCCGATCTCCATCAGCGTCGCGGTGAACTCGGTCTGCTCCTCGGCCGGCGCCGCTGCGCCGCCACCAGCGCCGCCGCCCGCCGGCATGCCTACCGGTACGGCCGCCGCCGCCGAGACGCCCAGCTCCGACTCGAGCGCCTTGACGAGCTGCGACAGCTCGAGCACCGAGATGCCCTTGATGTATTCGATCACCTGCTGCTGATTCACTTCGGCCATATCACAGTCTCCTGAAAACTCGATTGATCAACTGTCGCAATCCTGCTGGCGGCCCGGCGGGCCGCTGCGTTCGCCGGAGCCCCTGGCCCGGCGTCAGACTCCGGTTCTACGCCGTTGCCGCCTCGCCCCCCGCGGCTTCCCCGCGCTTCTTCTCCGCCTGCACCAGAACGCTCATGAGATCGCGCGGTGCCGCCGCCAGCACGCTGACGATCTGCACCATCGGCGCCTGCAGCAGGAAGAGCAGCTTCCCGTAGAGCTCAGGACGGCCGGGCAGCGTCGCCAGCTGGCCGACTTCCCCGGCCTGAATCGGACGCCCCTGGACGACCGCCGCCTTGATCAGCAGCGCCGGGGCCGTCTTGGCAAACGTCGTCAGCACCTTGGCGAGCGCGACCGGGTCGTCGCCGCTGTACGCGACGGCGGTCGTGCCGACGAAGTGCTCGCCCAGGGCTTCGAAAGCGGTGCCCTGCATGGCCCGACGCGCCAGCGTGTTCTTGACGACCTTGTACTGCCCCTGCACGGCACGGATCTGCCGGCGCAGCTCCGTGACCTCGGGCACCTTCAGCCCTCGGAAGTCCACGACCACCGCGCTCTCGGTGCTCTTGAACGCCCGATCGAGCTCCTGGAGCTCTTCTTCCTTCACCGCTCTGGTTACAGCCATGATCCTCGATGCCCTAATGCTTCACGTCGGTGACGTACGTGGTGTCGATCTGGATACCCGGGCCCATCGTCGACGACATGGTCACACTGCGCAGGTACTTGCCCTTGGCGGCTGACGGCTTCGCCTTGATGACGCTCTCCACCAGTGCGTGCGTGTTCTCGATGAGCGTCTCCGGCGCAAACGAAATCTTGCCGACGGGCGCGTGTACGATGCCGGTCTTGTCCACCCGGAACTCGACCTTGCCCGCCTTGATTTCGCGGACGGCCTTGGAGATGTCGGGCGTCACGGTGCCGGTCTTCGGGTTGGGCATCAGGCCACGGGGGCCGAGCACCTTGCCGAGCTTCCCGACCGCCCGCATCATGTCCGGGGTGGCGACGACGGCGTCGAATTCCATCCAGCCGCCCTGAATCTTCTCGACGATCTCTTCCCCGCCGACGAAATCGGCGCCAGCCTCCTGCGCTTCCTTCTGCTTGTCCGCACCGGCAATCGCCAGGACTCGCTTGGTCCTGCCGAGCCCGTGGGGGAGCACCACCGTGCCGCGCACCATCTGGTCCGCGTGCTTGGGGTCGACACCGAGGCGAATGGCGATCTCGACGGTCTCGTCGAACTTCGCGAACTTCACCTTCTGCATGAGGGGGATGGCGTCCTCGATCGACAGGGCGCGATCAGTCACCTGCTGCCTGGCGGCAGCGAACTTCTTTCCTGATTTCCGCATGACTGCTCCTGTGGTGCTGACGGCCGCTCGGCGGCCTCCCACACTCGAACTGTTCTCTTGGCCAGCTGTGTCTCGTGTCCGCGTGTACCCGACGACTTACCCGACGACGTCGATTCCCATCGAGCGTGCCGTGCCGGCCACGGTCTTGTAGGCCGCCTCCGGGGACTCGCAGTTCAGGTCGGGCATCTTCAGCTTCGCGATTTCCTCGACCTGCTTCTGCGTCACCGTTCCGACCTTGTTCTTGTTCGGCTCGTTCGAGCCCTTGGCCAGGTTCGCGGCACGCTTGAGCAGGATGGCCGCCGGGGGCGTCTTCGTGATGAAGCTGTAGGACCGATCCGCATACACGGTGACGACGACCGGAATGATCAGGCCTTCGTCCTTGCTCGTCTTCGCGTTGAAGTTCTTGCAGAAGTCCATGATATTGACGCCGTGAGGACCGAGAGCGGTTCCCACCGGCGGCGCGGGGGTGGCCTTCCCCGCCGCAATCTGGAGCTTCACCATTGCCGTAACTTTTTTTGCCATCGTGATTTACGTTCCGTGTCCCAGCCGTGCCGACGGACCTTCCCGGCCCTTA
>JACCXG010000520.1 GCA_013697225.1 Acidobacteriota bacterium | reverse complement strand
CTATGCGCTGGAGACGCCGGAGGCGCTCGCTGGCGGTCCGCTCCAGGAGCTGCCGCAGAATGCGGCGGTCCTGCCGCCGCGGCGGGCCGGGGAGGGGCCGGTGTTTGCGGCGCTCCAGAACGAGACGCTCGGCCTTCCGCCCGCCGATGTTCCGGCGGCCGTTGAAGACTACAAGCCCAAGCTCAGTCTAGATTTCGTAGGGCAGCCGACGGTCGGAATAGGCGCGGATCCGTTCGGCACCTATGCCGCGGGCGGAGTCTCGTTCATGTTCAGCGACATGCTCGGCAATCACACCGTGATGACGGGCGCGCAGGTAACGAGCCGCTTCGACGAGTTCGGCGGAACGCTGATGTACATCAACCGCTCCCGGCGCTGGGTCTGGGGAGCCTCGATCGACCAGACGCCGTATGTCGCACGCGGCTTCGATGCTGGCCTCGGGCTCGTGGAGGGGCAGAACGTCTACATCGAGAACGAATACCGCATCCTGCAGATCGACCGCTCTCTCTCAGGGATCGTCTCGTACCCCTTCAGCCGGGCGCAGCGCCTGGACTGCAGCGCAGGCGTGCGCCAGATCGGCCTGAAGCAGGACGTCACGACCCGGTTATACGACCTCGGGACCGGACGCCAGCTCACCCAGGATCGGACGCCGCTCAGTTCCGAGCCGGGGCTCAACCTCGGCCAGGCCTCCGCAGCCCTCGTCTGGGACACCTCCATCAACGGCATCGCGAGCCCAATCCGCGGCAGCCGCTACCGAATGGAGCTCTCGCAGAGTGCCGGCTCGCTCACCTACACGGGAGTGCTTGGTGATTTCAGAACCTACCTGATGCCGTTCCGCCCCTACACGTTCGCCTTCCGGGGACTGTACTACGGCCGGTACGGTCAGGATGCGGGGAACGGCCGCTTGCCGACCCTGTATCTCGGCTATCCGGGACTCGTACGTGGCTACGACACCGGTTCGTTCGAAGCGTTCGAGTGTGGCCTGCAGCAGGACAGTTCATGCCCGGTCTTCGATCGGCTGATCGGCAGCAAGGTGGCGGTGTTCAACGCCGAGCTTCGTTTCCCGCTGTGGGGAGCGTTCGGCGGCGACAACTTCTACGGTCCGCTGCCGATCGAGATGGCGCTCTTTGCCGACAGCGGGATCGCGTGGGGGCAGACGTCCCGCTCCTTGTTCGGGGGCAGCGATGAGAAGCCGGTCACGAGCGTTGGCGCCGCAATGCGCGCGAATCTTTTTGGATTTGCCGTGGGAGAGCTGGCCTACGTCCGCCCCCTCGATCGTCCCGACCGCGGTTGGGTGTGGCAGTTCAACCTGATGCCAGGGTTCTAGGAAAGGGAAAAGGGAAAAGGGAGAAGGGAGAAGGGAAAAGGCCTGGACGTTCACCATCTGGAGAGCACGCGTCTCCGCACGTCACGCCGGCTGACGGTGCTGCGGCCAAGGGGCGGGGGCGGTGCTGCGGCCCTGCCGGTGCTCTACCTGAACGACGGGCAGAACCTGTTCGACCCGGCACGCGCGTTTGCCGGGGGGACCTGGCGGGTGACCGAGACGGTGCATGCGCTCGTGCGGCAGGGAGCGATTCCCCCTGTCCTCGTTGTCGGAATCGATCATGGCGGGGAACGGCGGTCGCGTGAGTACCTGCCGGTTGCCGACGACAGGAATCCCGAGGCCCGGCGGCCGCTCGGCCGGCAGTATGCCGAGTTCGTCACGCGGGAGGTGGTCCCGTTCATCGAGCGCACCTACCCCGTACTGCGTCGGACGTCCGCACGCGCGTGTGGCGGGTCGTCCTACGGCGGCGTTGCGGCGCTGATGACGGTGCTGGAGCATCCGGGCATCTTCGGACGGCTCCTCATCGAGAGTCCATCGCTGTACGTCGGGGACCGCTACCTGGTGCGCCGGGCCCGCCGCGCAGCACGCTGGCCCTCTCGCATCTACCTGGGTGTGGGCACCAGCGAGACCGGGCGCGAGGAAGTTGACCGCGACGCGGTCGCGGACGTGCTCAGCCTGGAAGAGGCTCTACGCCGCGCCGGCCTCGGCCCCCGACGGCTGAAGGTCGTCGTCCGCGAAGGCGCAACGCACTCGGAGGATGCCTGGGCGGCCAGGTTGCCGGAAGCCCTCTCCTTTCTATTTGGGAGTTGATCCGAGCAGGTACTCCCTCAGCCCCCGGAACGCGGCGCCACGGTGGCTGACGGCGGCTTTCGCCTCGCCAGTGACTTCGGCCAGCGTACAGCCCAGCGGCGGGTAGAAGAAGATCGGGTCGTATCCGAAGCCGCCGGACCCCCGTGGCTCTGGCGCAATCTCTCCTTCCACAACGCCTTCGGTCTCGAAGAGGATCCGGTCCCCGTCGGCAAGCGCGACCGCCGCGACGAAGCGTGCGGGGCTGCGGGAGACTCCACGCTCAGCAAGCCCTTCGTAAATCCTGCGGAACTTCACAGCGTAATCGGTCCCGTGCCAGCGGGCAGAGTGGACGCCGGGCGCTTTTCCGAGCGCATCGATCTCGAGCCCCGAATCATCGGCAACGCTCGGCAGCCCGGTGGCCGCTGCATAGTAGAGCGCCTTCAGCCGCGCGTTCTCCGCGAATGTGTTGCCGGTCTCCTCCGGCTCGGGACCCGGGGGAACCTCGGAGAGCGCGACGAGATGAATCGATGGGCCCGCCAGAATCTGCTCAATCTCCCTTAGCTTCCCGGGATTCGTCGTGGCGACGAGGATCTTCACTTCAGCGGGCCGGTGATTGCACGCTGCATCTCGACGAGTTCCCGGATGCCGGCATCCGCCAGCGCGATAAGGCTGTCGAGCGCGGCGCGTTCGAACGGAGGCCCCTCGGCGGTGCCCTGGACTTCCACGAAGCGGCCGTCACCGGTTTTCACGACGTTCATGTCCACCTCTGCGCGTGAGTCCTCCTCGTACGCCAGATCGAGCATTGGTGTGCCGCTGACGATGCCGACGCTTGTGGCGGCAACGTGGTCCTGGAGTGGAAAGGTGCGAATCGCGCCGGACTCGCGCAGCCGCCGCACCGCGAGCGCCAGCGCCACGAAACCGCCGGTGATCGATGCGGTACGCGTGCCGCCGTCCGCCTGAATGACGTCGCAGTCCACCCAGACGGTGCGCTCACCCAGCTCCGGCAGCCGCGTGACCGATCGAAGCGCGCGCCCGATCAGGCGCTGGATCTCCTGCGTGCGTCCGCCGACCTTGCCCGCGCTGGCTTCCCGCTGGGTGCGCGTGGAGGTGGCGCGCGGGAGCATGCCGTATTCCGCCGTCACCCAGCCTTTCCCGGTGTTTCTCAGGAACGGCGGGACCCGATCCTCCACGCTTGCCGTGCAGATCACGCGCGTGCGTCCCACCTCGATGAGCGCGGAACCTTCCGCGTGTATCAGGAATCCCGGTGTGATGCGCGTCTCACGCAACTGATCAGCCGTCCGCCCGTCCACTCTCGTCGTCGTCATCACTCGTCCTTTTCCGTCTTCACCCAGGTGAGGTTCTTCTCGAGCGGGTGGCGCAGATCGACGTGCCCTGCAAGCGTATCCACCTCACGGCCGTTCACGAGGATCTGCACGCGGGCGATTGCGGGTAGATTCACCGTCACGGCGTCCACGATCGCAAAAATCGTGAACAGCTCGTCGAGGGCGCCTCCGCCATGCCTGGTGCGCGCCTCCTCGCTCAGATCCACATAGGCATCACCGCGGTCCGTCACGTAGAGTCCGCGCAACGTCGTGCCGGCGGGGATGGCAGCCGCGAGAGGGTCGGGAGCAGGACCAAGCTGCGCTTCGACGATCCGGCGCGCCTGCTCGATGACAGGCTCGCCGAATGGGACCTCCTGCTGCACACCGACGAGGGACATGCCGTCTTCCGAGATGAAGTACAGCGTTGCCGTGATCTTCCGCTCTGCGCCGGCGGCGGGGGCGGATGTGACGGGGGGATCCGCGGCTGGTTCCTCGGCGTACCAGCGTGGCAGGGCGATGAACAGCAGCCATGCGCCGATGAGCGCAACGGCCGCGATCGCCGCGACGGGGAGCACGCGCCGCATCGTCAGTTCCCGATACCTGCCGGAAGGAGCGGCTCCTGCCCGCCGCGGGTATCGCGGAACCGCACCAGGCTGTCCAGCAGGGCCTGTACGAGCGAGCCCTGGAAGGCCTCCGAGGCGAGTTGCTTTTCCTGTTCAGGGTTGGAGATGAAGCCCATTTCGACCAGCACCGCCGGCATGTTGGCGCCGACGAGCACCCGGAACGGCGCCTGCTGAAGCGCACGGACGCTCATGGGCACACGCTCCCGGAGGGCCCCCTCGACAAGACCGGCAAACTTCGCGGACTCGTCGATGTGACGCGCCTGTGCCATCTCCCAGCGGATCACCTCGATGTCGCGCACGCCTCCCCCGAGCACCGGAACCGGCACGCTGGATTGTGCCGCCCGCTGTGCCTCCTCACCATAATCCGCCAGGCTGAGATAGAAGACCTCCGCGCCCGAGGCTGCCGGCCGTGCCGACGCGTTTGCATGAAGGCTGAGGAAGAGATCGGCCTTGTTGTTGTTGGCGACAGCCGCCCGCTCGTCAAGGCCCACGGTCTGATCCCCGTCGCGAGTGAGGATCACCCGTGCGCCAAGACGTGCTTCGATCGCCCCCTTCAGCCGCCGGGCGACTGCCAGCGTCACGTCCTTTTCAAGCGTCCCCTGCGGACCCCGTGCGCCGTGCTCATCGCCGCCGTGGCCGGCATCAATCACGATCGTGCGGAGACCGGTCACAGGGGTCAGCTCGAGGAGCGGTGGAGGATCAACAGCCGGCTCGGGCACCGGCTTGGCCGCCGTTGTCTCTCCGGCCGCTACGAGGTCGAGGACAATGCGTCCGGCGCCACGATCGCCCGGTGCATCGGCAGCGCGGAAGGAAGCGAAGCGAGGTCCGAGGTCGATCTCGATGCCGGCGCCTGTCTCTGCCGCGCGGATGGACGGGACGAGCTCGGGTGAAGGGGACGCTGGCAAATTGGCATCCAGCGCGTGCGCGTCGAACTTGACGACAAGCCGGCTCCCTTCCTGGGTGACGGTGTGGGGCGTCGCCGGGGCCACGTTGAAAGTCAGGCGGAGGCCGGCCGGCTGCGGGTCCGCTTGTGTGGCAATGCGCGGCACACGCAGGTCTCCGCCGATGATGAGTCGTGAAGGACGCCGGAGCTCGAGCCTGGTGCCCAGTGCCGGACCCAGGGCGCGCGGCACGAAATCCACTGGAACGAACCAGGCGCGCCCGTCGCGGGCTGGTGGCGCCGGAAGCGAGATGACGCGGCCGCCGACGGATGCCAGCCCCTGTCCGGGTGTGAGTGCGATCGTCTGCGTCTTCGTCGAGATGGCCAGTCCGCCGGCCAGCGTGTCCTCACGAACGGTCAGGTCGAACAGCTTAGCCAGCTCGTCGAGCGCAAACATCTCCTGACCGCCGATCACGCGTACGGCAAGCGGCTGCCGCCCTTCCGGGAGCAGAACGGTGTACGGGGCCGGAGGCGGAGCCTGCATCGCGGGCGCAGCGGCCAGACAGGCCAGCAGCGCGGCAGTCGCGGCGCTCCGCAGGCTCAGGCGTCTCAGGTTCAAGGTCTTTCAATGATACTCGTCAGCGCTCGCCGTGGACGTACCAGTCCTCGTGGCGCGACCATGCCTCGCAGCGCAGACAGGCGGTCTCCTCCCACGTCCTGGTGCAGCCCGGACAGATCCCGGCGGTTTCAAACGTGTTCCACCGGTGAAGGCAGCCAGGGGAGCAGAGCCAGCGGTCCGACTTCCGCGGCTGCCAGGAGCACACAGGACAGCGAACCCGGAGATGGTCCGGTTCGTCGAGGCGCGTGCGGCTGGTGGGAGAGCCTTTCAGCAGCAGCACGGGCACGAGGCCGATGAGAAGCGTCGAGACCCACATCCCTGCATTGTAGCTGCCGGCAGGAGGTCCGGGTAATCCCGTCGAGAGGAAGATCTGGTGTGGACGGTTGACGTGGAGGCCCTATCGCGGCCAGGGGGGCTGAGTGAAAAGCCCGCCGTCCACGAGCAGGGTCTGCCCGGTGACGAAAGACGAGTCCGGCCCCGCGAGAAACACAACGGCGCGCGCCACATCGTCGGGTGTGCCCACGCGTCCGAGTGGCGTGAGGCCGCCCCAGGTACCGGCGTAGTCCGGCAGCTCCAGCCGCGTGCGTTCGACTTCCACCGCCCCCGGCGCGACGCAGTTCACCCGGATGCCGTGGGGCGCCAGCTCGACAGCGGCAACCTTGGTGAGCATCTCGATCCCACCCTTGCTTGCGGTGTAGGCCACGAGCCCGGGGAAAGGCACCTTGTTCGAGCCGGAGCCGATGTTCACGATTGCGCCGCCGCCGTAATCCTTCATGTGCAGGGCGGCAGCCTGTGTACAGAGGAAGCATCCTTTCAGGTTGGTCCTGATGACCAGATCCCACTCCTCTTCGCGCACCTCGAGGAATGGGGTCCATGTCTGGACACCGGCATTGTTCACCAGGACGTCAAGGCGCCCGAACCGCTTCACGACAGCGTCGACCATCCCGCGGACGTCAGCGGGTACACCGACGTCCGCTTCGACGGCAAATGCCTCCACGCCGAGCGCAGACAATTCCTGCACGGTCGCTTCGGCGAGCTCCGGCTCGACGTAGTAATTGATCGCGACGCGGCAGCCCGCGCCGGCCAGCGCCAGGGCAATGCCCTTGCCGATTCCACGCCCGCCGCCGGTGACCAGCGCAGAACGTCCGTCGAGGGTGAGAGGAGCTGCCATTGGGGGAGGGGTGTTACTTGCCCATGCTCCAGCCGCCATCGATCAGGAGCGCAGTCCCCGTGATGAAGGCTGACTCGTCGCTCGCAAGATAGAGAACTGCGGCGGCAACCTCCTCGGGTCTGCCCATTCGCCCCAGCGCCTGGCTCGAGGCCATTTCCCTGTAGGCGGCCTCCGGGTCGGGATACTCGCGTATGCGCGCGCTGACAAACGGCGTCTCGACGCGTCCTGGACAGACGCAGTTGATGCGGAGGCCGTCGGTGGCGTGATCCATGGCCATGGCCTTGGTGAGCCCCACGACTGCGGACTTCGTGGTGCAGTAGGCGAGGCGATCGCGGATCCCCAGCACCCCTCCTATCGATGCCATGTTGACGATTGCGCCGGAACGCCGCGCGAGCATGGGGCCGATGAAGGCCTTGCTGACGTTGAAGACACCGCGCACGTTCACGTCAAACAGGCGGTCGAGGTCCGTGCCCGCCGTGGTGGTGATCGTACCCACATGCCCGATGCCGGCGTTGTTCACCAGGATGTCGAGCGCCTCATGGGCCCCTGATACGACGCCGGCCGCGCGCGCGCAGTCCTCCTCGCTGGTGACGTCGAGCCGGAGGAATTGCGAACGCCCGCCAGTTGCGCCGATGCTGTCGGCGACGCGTTGCCCGTTGGCCTCGTCGAGGTCGGCCACATAGACGAGGGCTCCAGCTCCACAGAACGCATGGGCCACTGCTTCGCCGATGCCGGATCCGGCACCGGTCACAA
>JACCXG010000587.1 GCA_013697225.1 Acidobacteriota bacterium | reverse complement strand
GGCGCACGCTCAGGGCGTTCGCCTGGCTGCGCTGGCGGGTTCTGCTGAACACCCTCGAGCGCAGCGGCGGCCGCGATCGCCTGGAACGGTTTTCCATGGGCCTCGAAGGGCTGGCCCCCGCCGTTGCGACCCTCGTCATGGTGCCGACCGCACTGATGCTGGCGGTGACCGGCGCCGTCACAGGCTGGGGGCTGGCGCGGGGAGCCCCTCCGGGCCCAGGACTTGACGTTCTTCGGTTCCTGCTGCTCGGCGCGTGCGTTGCGGCGGCCGTGTTGCCGCTCGTCATGTCATCCGCACAGCGGATCCCCCCCGCCAGGCTTCTCCTCCTCCCGATTCCACGCGCGACGCTCTACGCGGCCCAGTCGTTCAGCGCGCTGGTCGAGCCCTGGATGCTGCTCGTCCTGGCGACCGTTGCCGCGCTTCCCGTGGGGCTTGCGGCGGGTGGCGCCGTTCCCGGCGCGGCAGCCGTTCTCCTGGCCGGCGGGCTGCTCCTGGCGGCGTTGACGGGCATTGCCGGAACCGCGGCCGGCACGATCCAGCTCGTGGTCCGAAGCCGCAGACGCGGCGAAATTCTCGCGCTCGTGTTCCTTCTGGGAATTCCCCTGATGGCCGTGCTGCCGCACATCACGCAGCCGGATTCACGGCAGCCTGCCCGCAAGCCAGTGGCCATCAGCGCCGACACCGAGACACAGCCTCGATGGTGGAACCGGCTTGGGCGCGCGGCTTTGGCCTCCGTCCCGGCGCAGGGGTACGTGCGGATACTCACTGCGGCGCCCGAACGAGCCGGACCGGCGGCCGTGGCGCTTCTGACGCTCGCTGCGGGCACCGCCGCGCTCCACCTTGCGGCCTATGGCCTCTTCGTTCTGCTCCTCGCCTCCCCTCCGACCGCCGGACCGGCAGCCACCGTGCGCCGCGGAGGGGCCCGCTGGCGGTTCCCCGGAGTGAGCCGCGGTACCTCTGCGGTCGCACACGCACAGGTTCGCCTCGCCATGCGCACGCCTCGTGGACGATCCGTTCTCCTCTCCCCTGTCGTGCTGTTCGTTGCCCTCGCCATCGCGCTCGCCCGCCACCCGTCGGGGGTGAGCTTTGCGATGATCCGCCTGGAGAGCGGACTCGCGCTCGCCTCCTTTGCCGTGTTCATGTCCCTGCTGTCCACCCTGCCGCTTGCCGCGAACCAGTTCGCGACCGACCGGGCCGGGATGACCATGATGCTGCTCTCACCAATGCCGAACCGGGCGGTGATCGCCGGCAAGACGCTCGGCAACGCCTGCGTCGCGGCGATCCCAACCGGCATCTGCACGGTCACAGCCCTCATCCTGTCTCCGCGGGGCCATCCCGCGTTGTGGGTGTCCATCCCGCTGGGCCTGGTCGCCACTTTCCTGCTCCTGGCGCCGGTAGCCGCTGCCCTCTCGGCGGCCTTCCCGCGCGCGGTGAATCTCAACAGCATCGGAGGGGACAGCAACGCACATGGCGCTGCCACTCTGCTCGGGGCGCTCTGGTGTCTGGTGGCGGCAGCGCCCTGCTTTCTCCTTGTGCTCGTGGCAACCCGGGGGCTCGAGCGGCCCTGGGCCGCGCCGCTCCTTCTGCTGGCGTGGTGCGCAATCTGTGCGGCCGTCCATGTTGTGCTGGTCGGGCTCGTGGGGCGTCTGTTCGACAGGCGCCGCGAAAACCTCGCGACCGTGGCGTCGCGCTCGCGTTGACATCCACCTCGCAGGAGCGGCAACACATTCCTGGCGCACGTTTCGCCCGCTGAAGCTCCGGCCCGGAAGCCATGCGCCTGCCCGGCGCCGTTGCGATACCCCTGCTGACACACCGACCCACGCGTTGCCGAGTCAGCGGGTTCTCAGCTGGACAGCGACGTTCTGCGGCACACCACTTGCTCAATGACCGGAGATGCCCACCCGTCGTACGGCCCTGAAGCCGCCGCAGCGGCTCATGCGAGGCACCTTTGGACTCGACGATTTCCGGCCCGGCCAGCAGCAGGTGAATCGAATCGGTCGTCGCTTCGCGCGACACCATCGCCATCATGCCCACAGGTGCAGGGAAGTCGCTGTGCTATCAGCTCCCGGCCATGCAC
>JACCXG010000585.1 GCA_013697225.1 Acidobacteriota bacterium | reverse complement strand
GACATCCGGGAGCTCGCGTCGTTCTTCCTGCGCCGCTTCTCCGGCGAGCTGAAGAAGCGGATCGAAGGGCTCTCTCCGGATGCGGTCAAGCTGCTCATGCGGTACAACTGGCCCGGGAACATCCGGGAGCTCGAGAACTCCATCGAGCGCGCCGTGCTGATGACCGAGGGGCCGTTCGTCACGAGCAACGACCTCAGCCTCGGCGAGATTTCGACCGCTCCCTCGTCAGGCGACGGAACACCGGCGGTGAAGATCCCGCCGACAGGCATCGCGCTCGACGAGATCGAGCGGCAGGCGCTCATCGAGGCGCTGAAGATGTCGAACTGGGTGCAGAAGGATGCCGCGGAGCTGCTCTCGATCAGCCCGCGCGTCATGAACTACAAGATCAAGACGCTCGGCATCGATTACTCACGCGGCCGCCGTCCGATGGTGGAGCAGCTGGTCTGAATCAGTTGCCAGACTTCTTACGCCTTCGGGTGCGCCTTCCGGTACGCGTCGATCAGCTGCGAGGCGTTGACGTGGGTGTAGCGCTGCGTCGTGCTGAGACGGGCGTGGCCGAGCAGCTCCTGGATGGCGCGCAGGTCGGCCCCGCGCTCGAGCAGGTGGGTCGCAAACGAATGGCGCAGCGCATGCGGGCTGATCCCGAATCGGGTGCTGCACTGCGCCACGTACTTCCGCACGAGCCGGTCAACGCTGCGTGTTGACAGCCGGCGCCCCTGGTAATTCAGGAACAGCGCGTCCCCGCGGCCTCTCCCGGAACGCGCGGTCCCCGCCGCGGGCTTTCGGGAAACACGTTGAGGGCCCTTCCCCACGGGAAGGCGACGCGCGGCCGTCCCCGCAGCCGACGCTCGCAACGCCAGGCGCTGCACCTCTTCGAGCGTCAGGGCCTCCCAGTCTTTCAACCAGGCACGTACGGCCTCTTCCGTCGATCGGTTGAACGGTACCAGCCGTTCCTTCCGCCCCTTCCCGAGCACCCGCACCGTCCGGCTTGCCAGGTTCACATCGTCGATATCCAGCCCGACGAGCTCGCTCAGGCGGAGCCCCGACGCATAGAACAGCTCGAGGATGGCACGGTCGCGCCGCCCGAGCGGCCGCGTCACGTCGGGCATCTCGAGCAGCCGGTTCATCTCCGCTTCGCCGAGATGAGCGGGCAGATGGTGATCCTGGCGCGGCGTGCCCACGAGCGCGGCGGGGTCCCCTTCGAGCTCCCCTTCCCGGCGCAGGTGCCGGCCGAAGGCGCGGATGGCGGCAAGCTTCCGGCCGGCCGAGGATCGGGAATTCCCCCGCTTGTGCAGGTCCGCGAGGAATGCCCGGATCTGCGACAGGCTGAAGTCGCCGGCGGTCAGCTCCGAGCGCCGAACGCCCGCCGACTCGGCGAGAAACAGGAGGAACTGCGAGATATCGCTCTCGTAGGCACGGACGGTATGGACCGACGCGTTGTCGTTGAAGGCGAGGTGCTCGAGGAACGTGTCGAGCTGTTCTTTCATCAAGTGGGCTGCGCAACCGGCTCGCGCCCCGCGGCACGGACCCAGGTGTCCAGTGCGGCCAGCGCGCGCTCCGAGTAGGCCATCTTCCTGTCTCCCTTCTTTTTCGGCACGCGGCGCCCGGAACTGGAGACCAGCGGCGGCATGATGCCGAACGTGATGTTCGTCGGCTGATAGTGCCGGGGATCCGCGTGGGAGACGTAATAGGCCAGCGCGCCGAGCGCTGTGTCGCGCGGCGGGCCCGCAGGCTCGAGCCCCCGTGCCAGGGCCGCGGCGTTGCGGCCGGCCATGAGCCCGGATGCCGCCGACTCCACGTACCCTTCCACGCCCGAGATCTGCCCCGCAAAGAAAAGGTCCGGACGGAGCTTCGACTGCCAGGTGGACTGCAGGACGGTAGGGCCGTTGATATAGGTATTCCGATGGATCATCCCGAAGCGGACGAACTCGGCAGCCTCGAGGCCCGGAATGAGCCGGAGGACCCGCGCCTGCTCCCCCCATTTCATCTGCGTCTGGAAGCCCACCAGGCTGAAGTGGTCCCCGGCGAGGTTGTCCTGCCGAAGCTGCACGACGGCGTACGCCTCCCGGCCGGTGCGGGGATCCACGAGGCCCACCGGCTTCATCGGGCCGAACCGCAGGGTGTCACGCCCGCGCGCGGCCATCACCTCAATCGGCAGGCAGCCCTCGAAGAAGCGCGGCGCGTCGAACTCGTGGAGCGA
>JACCXG010000572.1 GCA_013697225.1 Acidobacteriota bacterium | reverse complement strand
CGAGACCGCTGTTCGGACGCACGTTCGCCGTCGGCGACGACCTGCCGGGCACGGAGCCCGTCGTGGTCGTGAGCCACGGGCTCTGGCAGGAGCTTGGCGGCGAGCCGTCGGTCGTCGGCCGCCAGCTGCGGCTCGGTGGCATCACCCGCACCGTGGTCGGCGTGATGCCGCCAGCCTTCTGGTTCCCGGCCCCCACCACACAGGTGTGGGTGGCCCGCACGCTGAATCCCGAGCGCAGTGTGGGCGAGCTCGAACTGATCGGCCGCGTGGCTGAGCGAGCCGGTCTCCAGAGCGTGGAGAGTGCACTGGCGGCGGTGGTGGCATCGCTGAGGGAACGCTTTCAGTACCCGCCCGGAGAGTGGGACAAGACGCGGGCCCCGGCGATCACACCGGTGCGGGAGTACCTGGTCGGCGACGTGCGCCCGAGCCTTGTGGCCTCGTTCGTCGCGATGGCCCTCATCCTGCTCATCGCCTGTGTCAACGTCGCGGCGCTCATGCTCGGGCAGATTGGCAGCCGCTCCAACGAAATGGCGGTGCGCGCGGCGCTTGGCGCAGGACGCCGCCGGCTCGTGCAGCAACTCGCGGCCGAGGCCCTGATCGTGGGCATGCTCGCGGGCGCGATCGGGGCTCTGCTCGCCGCGGCTTCGTTCGGACTGCTGGTGCGATCGCTTCCGCTCGGCGCGCTGGCCGAGAGCGCGACGCTCGACTGGACGCTGTTCTGGTCGGCCATGGCGGTGGCCCTGCTCGCCTCCGCGCTCGTAGCGCTCGTACCCAGTCTGGCGCTCTGGCGCGCCAGCCTGAACGCCACACTCGCCAGCGCGCGCACCGGCGGGATCTCCCCACGCGGCGGGCGGCTGGAAGGGGGGCTGGTCGTGGCGCAGATCGCGCTGGCCGTCATCCTCGCGGCGGGCGCGGGACTGCTCATCCGCAGCGTGACCAACCTGCGCGCGATCGACGCCGGTGTCGGCGTCGCAGGCGTGGCCGTGCTCGACGCGACCGTCCCCACCCAGTTGAATGCGGACGAACGCCGGCGGCTCTACCTGAACGCGCTCACCTCGCTCCAGGCCATGCCAGGCGTTCGCGCCGCCGCGGCGACGCAGCGGCTGCCGCTACGCGGGTCGAGCGACAACTGGGGAGTAAGCATCCCCTCGCGGCCCGATGTCACGGGCAGACGACCGCCGTCCGCATCGTCACGCACGACTATTTCGAGACGCTCGGCATTCGCGTGCGCGCCGGCCGCGGGTTCCTTCCGACCGATCGACCCGGCACCGAGCGCGTTGTTGTCGTCAACGAGACGCTGGCGACGCGGTACTTCGCCGGCGAGGATCCGATCGGGCGCGTGCTGAACACCGGGTTCGATGCGAGCGGCGAACGGATCGTAGGGGTCGTGGAGGACGTGGCGGAAGCCCGGCTGACCGACCCGCCAGGGCCCGCGCGGTACATGTTGTACGAGCAGGTGCCCGGGGCCATTCTGCCTGCGACGACCTTCGTGCTTCGAGCCCAGGGTGACGTCGACGTGCCCGCGCTCATCGCCGCCGCGCGCAGCACGCTCGCACGCGATGCGCCGCGGCTGGCCGTAAGCCGCGTCAGCACGCTGCAGATGGTGTTCGATGAGGCGGTGGGCCCGGCGGGGCAGGTGGTCACGCTCGTGTCGCTGCTGGCGGTGCTTGCCCTCGTACTCGGCGCCATCGGGGTATACGGGATGATCTCGCACTTCGTCACGCGGCGCACCCGCGAGTACGGCATTCGCATCGCGCTCGGCCTGCCGCCGGCGCAGGTCGTCACGCACGTGCTGGGCCGCGGACTGCGCCTCGTCGCGCTCGGCGTCGTCGCCGGCATCGCGGCCGCCCTGGCGTCGACGCGGCTGCTCGCGTCACTGCTGCACGACGTGAGTGCCACCGACCTCCCGGCCCTCGCCGGTGCGGTGACCGCCCTGCTCCTGGCGGGATCGCTGGCGGCGGTCATTCCGGCGCGCCGGGCGAGCCGAACCGATCCGGCCGTGGTGCTGCGGGAGCAGTGAGGTGAAGTTCCTGGCGAGCACGTCGGATGCGGCGCCCCTTGGTGCCTTCGAAGAGCACGTGCTGCTCGCAGTGATCCGCAGCGGCGACGAGGCGTACGGCATGCACGTGCGCCGCGAGCTCGAGGCGGTGACGGGTCGCGACGTGACGATCGGGTCCGTCTACGTGACGCTCGACCGCCTGGAGGCCAAAGGGCTCGCCACGTCGCACCGCACGCCGGACGAGACGAACTCCCGCCGCGTCTTCACGGTCTCTGCCGGGGGTGCCCGTGCGCTGGCGGCGACCAGGGCCATGCGCGATCGGCTCTGGGACGGCGTGGAGCTGCGCCGGCTGCTGCGGAACGCCTGAAGCCCTCCTTCATCGCCAGCATGTGAGTCTGCGGGTGACCGCCGTCGATCGCGAAACCGTGATCGCTGTTCGCCGGGGGGGCCCGACGTGGATGGCGTCCAAGGACGCGGAGGGCATCGCGGGCACGGTCGCTCGGCTCCAGCCGCTGGGGGCGCGCCTCAACGTCCTCGGAGGCGACGGCGCACCCGGCGACGTGTAGCGCATGATCGAGGCACCCACGAACAGGGCTTCGGGCACGCCGCCCGAATGCGTGTGCTGCAGCGACAGGTCGACCGGCGGAAACGGCGCCGCGACCACCTGGACCTTCGCGCTCTGCCGGTTCACGGGATC
>JACCXG010000563.1 GCA_013697225.1 Acidobacteriota bacterium | reverse complement strand
GCGATGGTCGCTGCGGCGGCGGTGGCGGGCGAGATCGTGGACGTCAGGGATTTTTATCATGCCGATTGAGCGCGTTACCCGGATCGAGGGAACGGGCCTGCCGCTGCGCGGGAACAACATCGACACGGACCGGATCATCCCCGCCCGTTTTCTGCGATCGGTGACTTTCGAAGGGCTCGAGAACCACCTGTTCGAAGACGATGTGGCGCAGGCGACGGAGCGGGGAACGCCGCACCCGATTGCGGACGACAAGTATCGCACCGCGTCCATTCTCGTCGTGAACGGCAACTTCGGCTGTGGATCATCGCGTGAGCACGCGCCGCAGGCGATCCGCCGCAAGGGCTTCAGGGCCGTTGTGGGGGAGAGCTTCTCGGAGATTTTTTTCGGCAACTCCGTGGCAATGGGGATGCCGTGTCTGACTGCCGCGCCCGCCGACATCGAGCGGCTGCAGGGGGCAATCGACGCCGAACCATCCCTGCCCATAGTCGTGGACCTGGAGGCACAGCGAGTGCGGTGCGGCGGGTGGGAAATGGCCGCATCACTGCCTGCGGCGGCGAGGGAGTCCTTCCTGGACGGAAGCTGGGACGGCACCGCTCTGCTGCTGGATCGGTTCGAGGAGGTCGAGCGGACAGCCTCCCGGCTGCCCTACGTCGCCGGCTGGTAGCCGCAGCAGGGATCAGGACGCCTGCGGCAGCCCGCGGACGGTTTCCAGAAACGCTTCCGCGGCGTGCGAGAGTTCCGCGCCCCGGCGGAACACAAGCCTGACAGGACGCTGAGCGCTGAGTTCGGGTACCTTCACCGCCACCAGCCGGCCGGCGGCCAGCTCCGCCAGCGCGACGCGTCTCGGCAGCACGGCCACGCCAAGCCCCATCTCCACCGCACGCTTGATGCCGTCCAGGCTGGGCAGGGCTACCCGGATGTTGATGGCGGCGTGGCGGCGCTCGTACAGCCGCAGCACGCGGTCGCGTGCCGGCGACGGGTCGTTGTGGGCGATCACGGTCTCGGTGCCAACCTCCTGGATCGAGACGCGCTTGCGGTCCGCCAGCCGATGTCCGGGGTGCGCCAGCATGACGAGCTCGTCATGGCCCAGCGAGATCGCGTTGAGCGCGCGCTCGGCAGGAGAAAACGTCAGGACTCCGAAGTCGATCGTGCGATCGAGGATGGCTGCCGGAATATGCCTGGAGGCCATGCGCCGGACGTCGATGAGAATCTGCGGGTGCGCCGCGCCGAACCGTGCGATCGACGGAAGCAGCGAGTGCACCGCGGCTTCGTTCGCGCCAATCACGACCCGCCCGCGCCTGACCTCCTGCAGTTCCCGAACCGCGAGCTCGGCGTCGGCGGCCAGCGTGAGGAGGCGGCCGGCGTAGTCCCGCAGAAGCCTGCCTGCCTCGGTCAGCGTGCCATCACGCGAAGAGCGGTCGAACAGCCGATCTCCCAGCTCCTGCTCGAGGCGCTTGATCGCCTGACTGACCGCCGGCTGGGTCCGGTGGAGTTTCTTGGCCGCCTTGGAGAAACTCCGCTCGGAGGCTACGGTTGCAAAAACAGCCAGGTCCTGCAGCTGCATTGCGGCATCATAATCGGTTCTTATAAAACATCAAAAGTTATAAATTAGACAAAAGATGCGGAGCAGGGTACAAATGGTAGGTCTCGGAGGAGCCATGAGCGCTGACCGGCTGATTATTTTCGACACGACGCTGCGCGACGGGGAGCAGGCCCCGGGTTTCTCGATGCGGGTCGACGAGAAGCTCAGGATGGCCCGCCAGCTTGCCGCGCTCGGCGTGGATCTCATCGAAGCCGGCTTTCCCATCGCCTCCGAAGCGGATGCCCAGTCGGTACGAACGATCGCCACCCACGTCCATGGGCCGGTCATCGCGGCGCTTGCCCGGTGCAACCGGGCCGACATCGAGCGGGCGGCGTGGGCCCTCGAGCCGGCAGAGCGCCGGCGCATCCACGTGTTCATCGCCACATCAGACCTGCACCTCGAACGCAAGCTGCGGATGTCGCGCGCGCACTGCCTGAAGATCGCCATGGAAGCCGTGCGCTTCGCCCGCACGTTCACCGACGACGTGCAGTTCTCGGCGGAGGACGCGACGAGGAGCGACCCCGACTTCCTCTGGCATGTCGTCGAGGCGGTGATCCAGTCGGGTGCGAAGACCATCAACCTGCCCGACACGGTGGGGTACTCCACGCCGGATGAAATCCAGTCGTTCTTCTCCAATCTGATCCGCCGCGTGCCCAGCTCCGACCAGGTCGTCTGGAGCGCCCACTGCCACGACGACCTCGGGCTTGCGGTTGCCAACACCCTCGCGGCACTCACCGGTGGCGCCCGTCAGGTGGAATGCACGGTGAACGGGATCGGGGAGCGCGCCGGGAACGCGTCGCTGGAAGAAGTGGTGATGGCCACCCGGATCCGGCATGACCGCCTGCCGTTCACGTCGGGCATCAACACCAGCGAAATCTTTGCGGCCAGCCAGCTGCTGACCACACTCACCGGTGAAGCCGTGCAGGCGAACAAGGCCATCGTCGGAAGAAACGCCTTCGCCCACGAGGCGGGCATTCATCAGGACGGCATGCTGAAGGACCGGCGCACCTACGAGATCATGCGTCCCGAGGATGTGGGCGTCACCCGGACGACCCTCGTGCTCGGCAAGCACTCCGGCCGGCATGCCGTGCAGAAGCGTTGCGAGGAGCTTGGCATCGCCCTGGAGCGTCACGAGCTCGACGGCGTGTATCGTGCCGTCATCGCGTTGGCCGACCGGGAGAAGGTCGTCAGCGACGATGATCTGATCAAGATCGCGGCGGCTGCCCGAACGGCGCCTGAGGCCCCAGCGTCCGTCTTTCCGCCCGTGACCGATTTCGCCGTAACGCCGGCGGAAAAGGGCTACGGGCACGGCGTCTGAGACTCGCCCCCTCCAAGCTGGATGAACGCGTCCATTCTTCTGCTGCCTGGCGACGGCATCGGTCCTGAAGTCGTGGCCGGCGCCGAGCGCGTGCTGCGTGCCGTTGCGGCCCGCTTCGGGCACCAGTTCGACATCTCCTCCGCGCTGATTGGTGGCGCCGCGCTGTCGCAGGGGCAGGCTCCGCTGCCCGACTCGACACTGGAGGCGGCCCGGCGTGCCGGCGCAATCCTGCTCGGTGCTGTTGGCGATCCTTCATACGACACGGCCCCGCCGTCGGAGCGCCCCGAGGCTGCGCTCCTGGCCATTCGTCGCGAACTGGCACTCTACGCCAACCTCCGGCCGGCCCGCGTGTGGCCCGGGCTGGAATCGGCGGGCCCGCTGAAACCGGAGGTCCTCGCCGGGACGGACATGCTGATCGTCCGCGAGCTCACCGGCGGTCTGTACTATGGGGAGCCGAGAGGCTACGCGGACGACGGCTCGAGCGCGCACAACACGATGCGGTACTCCCGGCTCGAGGTGGAGCGTGTGGCACGACGTGCGTTCGAGGCCGCGCGCCTCCGACGCCGGCGCGTGACGTCCGTAGACAAGGCCAATGTGCTCGAGACCTCCCGCCTCTGGCGTCAAGTGGTGACGGCCGTGGGCGCGTCATACCCTGACGTCACGCTCGAGCACATGCTCGTCGACACCTGCGCAATGAAGCTGGCCTACGCCCCATCGTCATTCGATGTCGTGCTCACGGAGAACATGTTCGGCGACATCCTGTCGGATGAAGCCGGCGCGGTGGTCGGCTCGCTGGGGCTCCTTCCATCGGCAAGCCTTGGCGATGCCGCGGGCCTGTTCGAGCCGGTGCACGGCTCGGCCCCTGACATTGCCGGGAAGGACATCGCGAACCCCATCGGCGCGGTCGCGTCGGCCGCGATGTTGCTCAGACACGCGCTCGGCCTGGAGCTCGAGGCAGTGGCAGTGGAAGAGGCCATTGAGGGGGCGTTGACGAGCGGCGCGCGCACGGCCGATCTTGCGGGGGGCGCCGGGCAGTCGCTGGGAACCAGGGCGATGGCCGAAGCCATCGCCGACCGTGTCACGGCAGCCGCGGTCTAGAAATCCTTCCCTGGAACTTCGGCAGGGGCCAGGACGCCACGGCTACTCGACCGTGACGCTCTTTGCCAGGTTTCTCGGCTGATCCACGTCGCATCCCCTGCGCACCGCTATGTGATACGACAGCAGCTGCAGCGGCACCACCATCAGCACCGGCGTCAGCAGCGGGTGCGAATTCGGCACGGTAATCAGGAAATCGGTCGAGGGATTCAGCAGATCCCTGATCCCGTCGTTTCCTTCGGTCGTCAGCGCGATGATCGACCCGCCGCGAGCCTTGGCTTCCTGGACGTTGCCAATCATCTTCTCGAACACGTGGTCGTGTGGCGCGATCGTGACGACAGGCATCTGCTCGTCGATGAGGGCGATGGGCCCGTGCTTCATCTCGCCCGCCGGGTAGCCCTCGGCGTGGATGTAGGAGATTTCCTTCAGCTTGAGCGCCCCTTCCAGGGCGATGGGATAGTTGATCCCGCGGCCAAGATAGAGGAAGTCGCTTCGCTGATGAAAG
Source organism: Acidobacteriota bacterium (assembly GCA_013697225.1). Taxonomy (GTDB): domain Bacteria; phylum Acidobacteriota; class Vicinamibacteria; order Vicinamibacterales; family 2-12-FULL-66-21; genus JACCXG01. The sequence goes on along the minus strand of JACCXG010000563.1, from coordinate 3,953 downwards.
CGCCTGGCGATCTCCTCGGTCAGCCCCTCGCACTTGAGCGTCTGCTCGAGCAGGAGCGGAAGCTGCGTGAGCCCTTCGATGTGCGGCCGCGCCGCATCGGGTGTCAGCGTTCCCTTGATCTGCCCGAGGTACATCGCCAGGAGGTGCAGCGCCACGAGCTGGGAGGTGAAGGCCTTCGTCGATGCGACACCGATCTCCGGCCCGGCATGGGTGTAGACGGTCCCGTCCGTTTCCCTCGTGGCCATGCTGCCGACGACGTTGCAGATGGCGATGCTGCGCGCTCCCTTTTTCTTTGCCTCCCGCAGCGCGGCCAGCGTGTCGGCGGTCTCCCCCGACTGCGTCAGCACGATCGCCAGCGTGTTTTTCGAGACGATCGGATCCCGGTAACGGTACTCGGAGCCGTAGTCCACGTCGACGGGGAGGCGCGCCAGCGTTTCAATCAGGTACTTGCCCACGAGCCCTGCGTGCCACGACGTGCCGCAGGCGAGAATCACGACGCGTTCGACGTCGCGCAGCACGGCGTCGGGGATGGCGATTTCCTGGAGGAACACCTTGCCGCTTTCAATCGACGCCCGGCCAAGCACCGTCTCTTTAACCGCGATCGGCTGCTCGAAGATCTCCTTGAGCATGAAGTGCTTGTATCCCGCCTTTTCGGCCATCACGGGATCCCACGAGACGCGAGTGCTCTTCTTCGAGACCGACCCGCCGGCGTAGTCTGTGAACTCGACACCCGAGCGTGTGACGATCGCCATCTCCTCGTCGCCAAGGAAGACGACGTCGCGGGTGTGGCTGAGGATCGCCGGGATGTCGGAGGCGACGAAGAATTCATCCTCCCCAAGGCCCACGACAATCGGGGGGCCGTTCCTGACCGCGACGATCTTGCCGGGATCGTCGGCGGAGATCAGTACGAGGCCGAACAGGCCGCGCATGTACAGCAGGGCGCGACGGACGGCATTCTCGAGCCCGTCGTCCTTCATCTCGCGTTCGACGAGGTGCGCGACGATTTCGGTGTCGGTCTCGGTGACGAAGCGGTGCCCTTCCTTCTGGAGCTGATGCTTCAGCGGGAGGTAATTCTCGATGATCCCGTTGTGGACGACGACGATGCGCCCGGTGCAGTCCCGATGAGGATGGGCGTTTTCTTCGGTGGGGCGCCCGTGCGTCGCCCAGCGCGTGTGCCCGATGCCGTACTCCCCCTCGAGGGGGCTGGTGGCGATGACCTCTTCGAGGCGGGCCAGTTTCCCCGCACTGCGACGCAGCTCGATTTCGCCGTCGCGGACGACCGCCACCCCCGCCGAATCGTAGCCCCGATACTCGAGCCGGCGCAGGCCGTCGATGAGGACCGAGACGAGCGGCTTCTGACCGATGTAACCGATGATTCCGCACATAACCCAGGACCTCGTGAGACGCTCAGGACTTTGGTTTCCGATTCTTCTCGACCCAGCCCTCTTTGTTCACCTGCCTGCCGCGCGTGATGGCGAGCGCGCCGTCAGGGACCTCGGTGGTGATGGAGGAGCCGGCAGCCACATATGCGCCACGTCCGACGCGGACGGGCGCGATGAGCTGCGTGTCGCTCCCGATGAACGCGCCATCGTCGATGGTCGTCCGGTGCTTGGCCGTGCCGTCGTAGTTGCAGGTGATGGTGCCGGCGCCGATGTTGACCCCCTCGCCGATCGTGGCGTCGCCGAGATAGGCGAGGTGATTGGCTTTCGAGCCACGGCCGAGGGAGGTCTTCTTCAGCTCGACGAAGTTGCCGACGTGCGCGTCCTCGCCGACCGTTGACTCCGGCCGCAGGTGTGCGAAGGGGCCGATGCGGGCGCCGTGCCCCACCGAGGAGTCGAGAATCAGGCAGAAGTTGTTGACGGTCACGCCGTCGGCCAGTGTGGAGTTCACGATCCGCACACTGGAGTGGATCTCGCAGTTGGAGCCGATACGGGTCTGCCCTTCGAGATGCACGTTGGGATGGATGACTGTGTCGGCGCTGATGATTACGTCCTCGCCTATGTAGGCGGTCGCCGGATCCACCAGTGTGACGCCAGATGCCATCAATTCCTCATTCCGTGCCGTTCTGAGGATCGCTGCCACGTCTGCCAGCTCCTTCCGGCTGTTCACGCCGAGGATCTCCCGAGGGTCCTCGAGCGTGAGGGTTTCGACAGGGAGCCCGCGCTCCCTGTAGATCTTCACCAGGTCTGGGAGGTAGTACTCCCCCTGCGCATTGGCCGAGCCGATCTGCCGCAGCGCGCCGAAGAGCGGCCCGACAGCGAAGGCATAGATGCCGCTGTTAATCTCCCGAATCCCGCGCTGGACCTCGGAAGCGTCCTTGTGCTCCACGATGGCGCTGATACGCCCGTCCACCCGCTCGATCCGGCCATACCCTCCCGGGTCGGGCACCACTGCCGTGAGGACCGTTGCCGCTGCCCCAGCCTCTTCGTGCCTGCGGATCAGCGCCCGGAGGGTGTCGGCCTTCAGAAGCGGGACATCCCCTGAAAGCAGAACGAGGGTTCCGGTGGCCCCGGCGAGCTCCAGCTCAGCCTGGAGTAGAGCATGACCCGTGCCGAGCTGTGGCTCCTGGATGGCGAAGCGGAGTGCCCGGCGTCCGCGGAGGGCGCGGCGTACATGCTCGGCCTGGTGACCTAGAACGAGAACGACTGACTGCGGAGCCACCCGATCGGCCGTCCGGAGAACGTGCTCGATGAGCGACAGACCTCCGGCAGGGTGGAGCACCTTCGGCATCCCCGATTTCATCCGGGTGCCTTTGCCAGCGGCAAGTACGACGAGGTGGAGCGGGTTCACCGCCGCTTCCGGGGTCTGTTCCGGGGGGAGGCGACCGGGCCGTCCAGCAGGTCGCGGAAGGAATCGATTCCGCGAACCGGCTCCAGATCCGGGTCCTGGACCGCCAGCGCGCGGTTTTCCGGGTTGAGCGTGATGGCCCGACGCAGGTGCTGGAGCGCTTCGCCGGTCTGGCCGGTCGATGCGAGGGCGACCGACATGATGTAGTGCGCGTGGTCGCTGTCCGGGGAATCATCCAGCGCCCCGCGCAGGTGGCCGAGCGCCGTGGCGGTGTCGCCGGCATTCAACGCGACCGTGGCGGCATAGACCCGTTCCTGCGTCGTCTGGGGCGTAGGCGGACGCCGGGCAGTCTCGCGCTCGCAGACCCGGAGGTAAAGATGCGAGCGCTCCTGCAGTTCCCGCTCCGCCGGATACCGCTCGATGATGCTCCGGAACTGGGTGGCGGCCCCCTGGTAATCGTGACGCTGCAGTGCCCGGACGCCGTTCTCGTACATGGCCAGCGCTTCGTAGTAGCCCGGCTTCTTTGGCGGGGCTGCCGGCTCGGCAGGAGGGGGCGGTGGGCTGGCGGCCTTTGGGCGTTTGACGACCTTTGCAGGGGCAGGTGCGGTCGCAGGCTTCGCCCCGCCGCTCCTCCCTTGTGAGGAGGGCGCCTTCATCACGGATTTCCCCCTGATGGGCTTCGTGACCTGTTTTCGCGATGATGCGGCTTGCTGCCTGGTCTGTCTGGCCATGCAGTCCCTGTTCGGGGTTTTCGGACAGAACACGGTAACAGAAGGGGGTCCCAAACGGCAAGCTGCCTGCTACTCGTCCCTGTCCCTCTCCAGGAGTTGGTACACTTCACGTGCGGGCCGGTTGTATCGGGAGGCCAGCTCTTTTATGGCTTCGCGCCGCGAACGAGACGTGTTGGCCAGTTGACCAAACTCAAGCCGGAGGAGGTCTTGATGCGGCAACTCCTGGGCCTGCTGAACCTCTTCAGCCGGCGCGATCACAAGGGTGAACTCTCCTTTTGGTAGGGAGAGCTCCATTAGGTGGGTTGAAATAGGTCTAATCACCAATGTTTCGTGCACCTTGGTCAGTTCGCGCCCCACAGCCGCTCGGCGGTCGCCAAGAATCTCAAGGGCATCTCGCAGGAACGCTTCAATCCTGTGGGGAGCCTCGTAGCAGAC
>JACCXG010000561.1 GCA_013697225.1 Acidobacteriota bacterium | reverse complement strand
CATTCATCTTGCGACCGCCTTGTCGATCGGGGACCGCACGCTCGACGTCATCACCTACGATGCCCGGCTGGCCGAGGCCGCGCGCGCCAGCGGTCTCACTGTGGTTCAGCCGGGATGAGTGCCGCGTGGCAACAGGCGCCCGACGCGCATCACGTCTCGCCCACACCGTCAGCAACCAGGCTAGATAATCCCGTGCAGCGAGGCGCCGCGCTCCCCCATGCGGTCCACGCGACGCTCCACGGCCGGGTCCCGTTCGAGCGGCGGGGCATGGTGCGGTTTGCGGCGCGCGTCGATGATGAGCGGGCCGCTGCACCCCCAGTGCTTGTGCTCGATGAAGCTCCCGATCCCGTGCACGTCGTGCGAGGGGTTGCTGCGCGTGAAGGTGACCCAGGCGAAATTGTTCACCGTCTCCGCCGTGAATTCCGCGTCGTCGCAGAGCACCAGCAGCGGCAGACCGGACAGATCCTGCCCGCGCAGCTCGCGGTCGAGCAGCGCGATCTCCCCCGCGACCCCTTCGTACCCGCCAAACGGCGGGGCCTCGACCGCCAGCACACCCGGCATCACCAGGCGCGTGCGATCGAACGGGCGCGGCAGACGCAGGCCGGCGGGGGGCTCCCGCCACAGTGCACGGCGCGGCGCGCCGACGGCAGCAATGGCGACTTTCGAGCCGGCATTGAGACCGGTGCCGCTGTAGTCCAGCGTGTCGATGGTGGTGTTGGTCTGGAAGTGCAGGTCGCGGGTGAGGTCCACCCGCGCGAGCATATGCTGCAGGAACTCGTCCACCTTGTGGATGTCGAGAGCCGGGTCGTCCTCGCGCGCGCAGATGAACAGGTATTTGGCGAGACTGAGCTGGTTCTTGCCGAAGATGTGGTTGGCAATCGTCAGCAGCTCCTGCGGCCGCCCGCTGCGCAGGAACGGGGTGTAGCGCTCGCTGCCGACGGCGAAGAGCAGCGGGTGGACGCCTGCGGCGTCGACAGCGTGGACCGCGTGCAGCCCGGGGATCTCCCTCGGGATGGCCGAGCCGGTGATCTCGTGGATGAGGGCGCCAAAGCCCGTGTCTTCCTGGGGTGGCCGCCCCACCACGGTGAACGGCCAGATGGCATCCTGTCGATGGTAGACGCGGTGAACGCGCATCACCGGAAAGGGGTGCGCCAGCGAGTAGTAGCCCAGGTGATCGCCGAACGGGCCTTCCGGCTTGACCTCGTGCGGGTGGACGGTGCCGGTGATCACGAAGTCGGCATCGGCTGAGACGCAGAAGCCTTCTCCGTCGCGGAAGTAGCGGAACGCGCGGTTCCCGAGCACGCCGGCAAAGACCAGCTCCGGCAGCCCCTCGGGAAGCGGCATGACGGCGGCAAGCGTGTGGGCGGGCGGCCCGCCGACGAAGATGCTCACCCGCAGCGGTTGGCCGGCCTCATTCGCCTTGGCCTGATGCACGCCGATTCCCCGGTGGAGCTGGTAGTGCAGCCCCACCTCGCGGTCGGGTTCGTATTCGTTGCCACTGAGCTGGACCCGGTACATGCCGAGATTGGCGTTCATCACGCCGGGGCGCTCCACGTCTTCGGTGTAGACCTGCGGCAGCGTAATGAAGGGGCCGCCGTCATTCGGCCAGTGCACGATGGGCGGAAGGTCCCGGACCTGGACGGTGCCATGACGGACCGGGCCGCCAGTCCGGCGCTGCGGCAGGGCGGCCGCCGCCGTGGGCGCGACGGCAAGGTAGCGGAGCGGACGCCGGATCACACGCAGCGGGTCGTACTTCGCCTCGACAAGCGACTTGACGCGGCCCAGCGTGTCGCGGAAGAGGAAGCGCGCGCGCTCGAGGGTGCCGAAGAGGTTCGACGCGGCCGGGAAGCGGCAACCCCGGACCTTCTCGAAGAGCAGCGCCGGCCCGCCGCGCTCGTGCACCCGCAGGTGGATCGCCGCCATCTCCAGGCGCGGATCGACCTCCTCGCGCACCCGGACGAGCTGGCCGTTCCGCTCCAGGTCCAGCACGCATGCTTTCAGGCTCGTGTATCCCATCAGTCCAGTCCGCCCGGGCGATCGTACCCCGGCAGCACCCGCTAACAGGACAAAAGTGAGGGGCGCGACGCGCATCTGAGCCCGTTTCGGCCTCGCTCACCCAGATCTCACGCACTGCTCACCCTCGGGTGAGAGCCCGGCCGGGCCTGACCACGTATTCTTCTGCACCGAGCCCCGGCAGGGTCGCCCCGAGAGCAGAGCGGCGCCGGATGTCAGACCGTACGGCTTTGGAGGGAACGTGTCGAAGAGCTGGAACCGGACGGAGACCTGGGTCGCGCTGATTGCCGGGGGCATAGGCCTGCTTGTCGCGGGGATTCTGGGGATGTTCGCTTATACGAGCATCACCGCAACGCCCCTGCACCCGGACCCGCAGGGGGTGCCATCCATCACGCACTCGACCCCGGTGCCAAAGTGGGCCGACGCCGTGGAGGGGGGACGACAGGTCGTCCGTGCGGGTCTGGGTGAGCAAAACCTGCCGGGACTGTCGGTGGCGGTCGGTGTCGACGGCGACATCGTGTGGGCGGAAGGCTTTGGCTGGGCGGATCTCGAGTCCCGGGTGCCCGTCGCGCCACATATGCGGTTCAGGATCGGCACCGCATCCAAATTGCTCACCTCGGCCGCTGTCGGCCTGCTGCTGGAGGGGGACCGCCTGAAGCTCGACGAGGAAATCCAGACGTACGTCCCCCAGTTCCCGACGAAACAGTGGCCTGTGACACTGCGTCAGCTCATGGGGCATCTTGCCGGCGTCAGGACGGACGGCGGTGACGAAGGGCCGCTGCTTTCTCAGCACTGCGAGCGACCGGTCGAAGGGCTGCCGGCCTTTGCAGAGCGTTCGCTGCTGTTCGAGCCGGGGACCCGGTTCCGCTATTCGAGCTACGGCTGGATCCTGGTGAGCGCGGCCGTCGAAGCCGCGGCGGACGAGCCGTTCCTCACGTTCATGCGGGATCAGGTCTTCGAGCCGCTGGGGATGGACGACACGAGGGCCGACTCGGCGACCGAGCCGATCCCGGATCGGGTGACTCCCTATTTCCCGAGGTTCGGGGCGGATCCCCGCTACGGTCTTCACC
>JACCXG010000555.1 GCA_013697225.1 Acidobacteriota bacterium | reverse complement strand
GGAGACGAACCCACGCCATGGCCTCCGTGTCTTCGTGCCTTCGTGGCGTGCTCTTCTCCGTGACCTCCGCCCCCTCGTTCATCACTGTCCTGTCTACGTGACAGTTTCTTGAGAGTTGGGCGTTGGGCGTTGGGAGTTTTGGCCCCTTGGGCCTTGGGAGTTGGGAGTTGATTGACGATCTCTGGTACAAGAACGCGATTATCTACTGTCTCGACGTCGAGAAATACATCGACGCCAACGGCGACGGGGTCGGCGATTTCAAGGGGTTGACGCGCAAGCTCGACTATCTTGCCGGGCTCGGCGTCACGTGCGTCTGGCTTCAGCCGTTCTACCCCTCGCCCAACAAGGACAACGGCTACGACGTCGCTGATTTCTACAACGTGCACCCCAAGCACGGGACGCTCGGCGAGTACGTCGATTTCATGAACCACGCCCACCAGCTCGGCCTCCGGGTGATCGTCGATCTCGTCTGCAGCCACACGTCCAATCAGCACCCCTGGTTCCAGTCCGCCCGGAAGGATCCTGAATCTCCATACCGGGATTGGTACGTCTGGTCGAAAAAGCGGCCGGAGGAGTGGAACGAGGGGATGGTGTTTCCCGGCGTGCAGAAGTCCACCTGGACGCGAGACCCGGAGGCGGGGGAATACTATTTCCACCGCTTCTATGAGTTCCAGCCGGATCTGAACACCTGGAACCCCGCCGTGCGGGAAGAGATTGTCCGGATCATGGGCTTCTGGCTGCAGCTCGGGGTGTCAGGCTTCCGCATGGACGCCGTGCCGTTCCTGATCGAACGGAAGGGCGCCGGGGTGACGCCGAAGAAGGATTACGAGCTGCTGCACCAGATGCGGGACTTCCTGCAGTGGCGCCGCGGGGACGCCATCCTGCTTGCCGAAGCGAACGTGCCGCCGAAGGAGAGCATGGAGTACTTCGGCTCGATGGGGGAGCGGCTGCAGATGATGCTCAACTTCCCGGTGAACCAGCGGCTCTTCTATGCGCTGGCCACGGAAGACATCAAGCCCCTGGTGCGGGCGCTCGAAGACACGTACGAACGTCCACGAGCGGCGCAGTGGGTGAACTTCCTCCGCAGCCACGACGAGCTCGATCTCGGCCGGCTCACGGACGCACAGCGCCAGCGGGTGTTCGATGCGCTCGCACCATCGAAGGACATGCAGCTGTACGATCGCGGCATCCGCCGCCGGCTCGCGCCGATGCTCGACAACGACCGCCGCCGGCTCGAGCTTGCCTTCAGCCTGCTGTTCACCCTGCCAGGTACGCCGATGCTGCAGTACGGGGACGAGATCGGCATGGGCGACGACCTCTCGCTGCCGGAGCGGGAATGCGCGCGGACTCCGATGCAGTGGTCGTCAGACGAGAACGGGGGCTTCTCCAGGAATCCCCGCACCGTGCGGCCGGTCATCTCCGACCCCATCTATGGCTACCAGCGGGTCAGCGTCGAAGCCCAGCGCCGCGATCCGGGCTCGCTCCTCAACTGGATGGAGCGCAAGATCCGCATGCGCCGCGAGTGCCCGGAGATCAGCTGGGGGGACTGGGAGATCCTGGACCCCGGCGTGCCCGGCGTGCTCGTGATGCGCTACATGTTCGACGGGCACTCGCTCGTCATCATCCACAACCTCACGAGCAAGAGCCGCGTCGCAGGGCTCGACGTCGGCGCAGCAGGCGCTCGGGAGCTGACCGACCTGCTCGCGTCCAACGACAGCCACGCAGACGAGAACGGCCGGCATGCCATACAGCTGGAGCCTTACGCGTACCGCTGGTTCCGGTGCGGCGGCGTGGATGGCGATTTGCCTCGGTAAGGGGAGATGTAAAAGGGAGAAGGGACAAGGGAGAAGGGAAAAGGGAGAACGAGCGCCGTGATTCACACCGGTCGAACCATCCGTCTTGCCGCGGCGGTAGCCGTGCTCGTCACGAGCCTTCACGCGCAGAGCGCCACCGCCCGCGGCGGAGCTGCCTCCATCGATGTCCCCACGCTGAAGGAGTGGCTCACCTACATCGCGTCTGACGAGTTGCAGGGCCGTCAGGTCTACACCGAAGGGCTCGGGCTTGCGGCCTCCTACATCGCCGGCCACCTGGAGCGGTGGGGCGTCAGGCCGGCGGGAGAGGACAGCAGTTATTTTCAGACGGTGCGGGTGCTCGGCGTCAGGAACGACAGCCGCAGCTCGGTCACCATCGAGGTCAACGGGCAGCGGCGGACCTTCAAGGACGGCGAAGGCATTCTCCTGCCGCGGAACGCCGGTGGGCGGCAGACGGTCCGTGGTGATGACGTGTACTTTGCCGGATACGGGCTGCGCACGTCCGATCCCGCTGTCGACGACTATGCGGGCGTGGACGTGGGGGGGAAGGTTGTCGTCTGGCTTGGTCCGGAAGGCCCCGAGGGGGCCGGCGCCGAGGTAAACCGGCTGCTCTCGGCCCGGTCACGCTCGGCTGTCGATCGCGGTGCGATCGCGGCAATAGGGCCACCGCCGCCGGGACGCGCTGGAATGACCACGGCGGCAGCCGGCGCACGGTCCGGCGGGCGCGGGGGCACGGCCAGCGTGGATTTCACCACGGCACAGCGATACGACAGGCCCATCCCTCCGGTCGTCACCGCCGAAGACGACTTCTTCGAGTTCCTGTTCAGCGGGTCCGGGC
>JACCXG010000538.1 GCA_013697225.1 Acidobacteriota bacterium | reverse complement strand
GGTGTCGAGATGCAAGTCTGCGGCCGCGTCCGCCGATGCAAGGCTGAAGGCCCCTGTTCCCTGCCAGCGCGCATCCGTGCCGTCGATCACGTCCAGCGAAACAGGCTCTCCCGAAGGGGAAATCCTGAGAACTGCGGCCCGGGCGGCGGTCGTGAACTGCGAACCCGGCAGGCTGACCCGCTGTGGGGAAGGGGCAGGGTCTGGCCGACCCGCTCCTGTGCCGGGAGTGGCGAACACCGTCACTACCCGAATGTCCCCAAAGGTGACCAGGACGGCGGCCCGGTGCCAGCCGTCCTCGTGGCCGGCCGCAATCGCCAGCCTCTCCAGGGTGAGGCGCACGTGCCCCGGCGATGCCGCGAGTGCCGTCACCATCGTCAGGGGGGCGTGCCCAGCCTCTGACATCCGCAGCGTGGAGGAGGGGACGATCCCCCCGTAAACCGGCGCACAGGAGCCAATCCCGTCGGGGTCTCCTCTAAACTCCTGGCCGGGGGCCGTGGAGACAATCGCCGCGTGAAGCCCGTCAGAGTGCCGGAACCCCGGGCCGCCTTCGTCTGTGCTCCAGGCGGGATCCAGGTGCCAGTATGTGTCGGCGTGAACAGGCCCGGTCCCAAGCACGTGGTCTGCGACGATCCACAAGCCCTCGCCAATCCTGAGCACGGCCCGGCGATGGATGCGGGGCATGTACCCATTATGCTCCGCTTCCACGTAGTCGATCCGTGCTCCAGGCCACGAGCCATGCCGATCGGATTGGCCCGGCGTGTCGCCGTCGCCCCGTGAGGTCTCGCGAGCGGCCGGACGCCAGCGGATCACCCGTCCATGTGCCTTTGTGGACCAGTGAAAAGGTCCGGCCATCTCAGACTGCGAGCGCCCGTCGAGGACAGCCGTGTTGTGCATGCGGGTGGATCGGAAGTGGTCGCGCTTCTCAGGATCCATTGTGTAGGTAGCGGTGCCTGGATCGATCAGAAAAGGGCGATCGTAAACGGAGAGGACCAGCGACAGCGCGTCGGCGTGCGCATGGCCGCCGTTCAGAAATCCGTGGGGTCCCGCATCGAGCACCGCGTGCTCGCGCGAGGAGCGGATCACGGTGTAGCCGCTTTGCGGGAACGTCTGAGAGAGCACTTCCGTCGGACGATAGGGCATCAGGGCCGCGGCGTTCCCGCCAAGCATCCAAAGCGCTTCCTCGGGCGGCTCCCCCACGGCCAGTTCCGGCCTGCCGAGGAGCGCTGCGGCGAGGGACAGCGAATCACTTGCATCGGCTACCGCGCGGCCGCACATCGGAAACAGCATCCCTCCATCATCGTCGCCAATCCTCGCCAGCCACCCGCGATCGTCTGCCAGGGCGCGGCAGTAAGAGGCGAGGCGTGAAACGACATCCGAGAAGGGTTCGGCAGCGGGGTCGCCCGTCCGGCGCGCGACGGTCAGCGCGAGCAGGTAGAAATCCAGAGCGTAGCGGTGATAGTGCAGCGACAGTTCAGCATGCCCGCCATCGGCATTCACCTGGGCGCGGGTTTCGCTGAGGAGGATCCCTCGTCCGATCCGCTCCCATCGCGCGGCGGATGTGAGTTCCGGGAGCACCCGGCCGCCTACGTACAGGGCAAGTCCCTCCCCCAGAAGGTGCGTATTGGGGCTGAAGTAGGTCGAGAGGTGCCGTGACACATGGTCGAGTTGCCGCTCGAGACCGGCGAGGAGGTCGAGCGGCCACGTGGACGCGGGATCGTCATCGAAACTGACGAACAGGTGAAGGGCCCAGATCCAGGAAATCGATCGAAATGCCAGCTCCAGCATGCTCGCCCAGTTCGTGCCGGCAAGCGGAGGGTTCGCGCGCAACCAGCTCGTGAGCTCGTCGCGAAATCCCGCCGCATAGCGCGCGTCCCCGGTGAACCAGGCGGCGCGGCCGAGCGCAAGCCAGTGCTGGTGGCGGTTGAGCTCCCAGATGATCTTGTGGTCGCCGCAGCGAGGGCTCAGGTACGGCACCCGCGCCCAAAATCGCAACGGAGACCGGCGGCCGTGCACCGGGTCGAGGTGCCAGTCCACCCGGTCCGCACCCGTCTGGAACGACAATTTGTCATAGCCAAGCAGGTCGTAGCGCCCGTCCAGCAGCGAGTCCCCACGGCGCGCCGCCTCCTCCCTGGACGACGGGAAGAGTGTGCGCGCGGCCGTCGAAAAGGCTTCCCGGCTGCCGGGGTCAATCGTGAAGCGCCCCTCGCGTTGGAGAAAATGCGTGCGAAGCGCGGCACTCGCCGCCCCCCAATCCTCCCTCGCCAGCGCACGCCGCGCCCAACGCAGTTCCGGGGAGAGCGGGACGAGCCGGAGCCGACTGCGTCCGTGGTGGCCCCGTTGCCGACGGAACTCGAGCGCTTCCGACGCGATCCACAACGCCTCCGTTCCCCTGTCCAGGAGTTCGCGCGCGCCCGTTCGCGCCAGCCGGCGGATCAGTCCTCTCATCGG
>JACCXG010000526.1 GCA_013697225.1 Acidobacteriota bacterium | reverse complement strand
CGGCACTCGCAGTCAGCAACATTCAAACGACGGCAAACCAAGAGGATACCGGCGTTTAGTCGTGCTGTCAAGCTGGCGGCGGCAGCGTCCGGGGGCTCCCGGCGTTCACGGCAGTTCACAATTCGGCACGACGATCCGAGGCGGCGGAGACCAGATCGGACAGCCCCCGGGGACGACACAGGATGGCTGATTCTGCATTACAGATTCGTCAGTCAAGTTCAAAATTGTTAACGGCCGCCGGGATCTCATCCCGGCCCTGATTACCAAAACGCCCATATTCAGCGAATTCTGTACGGCTTGTCGGTGGCACCCCTTTTGCCCCCTAGCTTCGCAATCACGGTCAGCGCTGGCAGCCCTTCCGAGCCGGCCAGGAGATCGGCAGGCGCCTCAGTGGAGACGTCCCGGCCTCACGACATTGCGGCTCTTCCCGAGACAGGACACGATGGTGTTTCGCAGATCAAAGTCCCTGGTCGGTCTGGACATCGGCTCGAGCGCGGTCAAGGCGGTCGAGCTGAAGCCCTCGGGCAAGGGGTACCAGGTCATTGCCTTCGGCAGCGAGCCGATTCCGCCTGACAGCATCGTCGACGGCGCGATTACGGACGCCGCGGCTGTTGCCGGCGCCATCCGCCGCCTTCTGGACAGCCGGAAGATCCACACCAAAGAAGTTGCCGCCTCGCTCTCCGGCAACGCGGTGATCGTCAAGAAGATCACGCTGCCGATCATGACCGCGGCCGAACTGGCCGAGTCCATCGGGTGGGAAGCGGAGCAGTACATCCCGTTCGACATTCAGGACGTCAACCTCGACTATCAGGTTCTCGACGCGGGCGACGCCGCTGCCGGGCGGACGAACATGGAAGTCCTGCTCGTCGCGGCGAAGAAGGAAAAGATCGCGGACTACACGGGTGTCATCGGACAGGCCGGACGCCAGGCGGTGGTCGTCGACGTGGACGCCTTCGCGCTGCAGAACGCGTTCGAAGCGAACTACGGCATGGAACCGGGCCAGGTCGTCGTGTTGCTGAACGCGGGGGCCAGCGCGACGAACATCAACATCCTCCATGGCGATCAGTCCGTCTTCACCCGCGACCTGTCCACCGGCGGTAACGCCTACACCGAGGCGCTCCAGAAAGAGCTGAACCTGTCGTTCGAAGCGGCGGACCGCCTCAAGTGCGGTGCGGATATCGACGGGGCAACCTTCGAAGACGCCCGGCCCGTGCTGCGGGCGGTCAGCGAGAACGTGATGCTCGAGATTCAGAAGACGTTCGATTTCTTCAAGGCCACCTCCGACACGGACCGGATCGACCGTATTGTCGTGAGCGGCGGGGCGTCCTGCGCGGAAGGCTTCCTCGAGATGCTCACCGAGCGATTCGCTGCCCCGGTGGAGATCTTCGACCCCTTCAGGAAGGTCACACTGGATTCCAAGCGGTTCGGCACATCGCTTCCTCCCGGGGTGGCGCCGACCGCCGCCGTGGCGCTGGGGCTCGCATTGCGCAGGGCGGCAGACCGATGATCCGCATCAATCTGCTTCCGGTCGCACGCGAGCGGGCACCCCAGCGGGTCCTCGTGCCGGCCGCGCACCGCGTCACGATTGCCGCCACCCTCATTCTGCTGGCGACCACGGTCTTCATCGGCTGGTGGTTCTGGTCGCTGCAGCAGCAGTCGCAGGGGCTCGATCAGGAGATTGCCAGGGTAGAGGAGGAGACGCGCCAGATCCAGAGTGTCCTCGAGCAGGTGCGCAAGTTCGAGGCGCAGAAGACGGTTCTGCAGCAGCGCGTTTCGCTCATCGAGCAGCTCCGCAAAGGGCAGGCGGCGCCTGTCCATCTGCTCGACGAAATCAGCAGGAGTCTTCCGGAACGCCTCTGGCTCAACGAGCTCTCGCAGACCGGCTCCGAGTTCACCATGTCCGGCGTGACCGACTCGCTGACCGCGGTCTCCGACTTCGTTGCCAACCTCGAAAACACCCGGTGGTTCCAGAAGCCGGTCGAGATCCTGGACAGCCAGGTGCAGACGGACTCCACGGGCGCGGACCTGATCAAGTTCCAGGTGAAAGCCGCATTCGCCGATCCGGC
>JACCXG010000501.1 GCA_013697225.1 Acidobacteriota bacterium | reverse complement strand
GTCTGGAAGTTCACCGGGCCGATCTCCCCGCCGCCGTCGACCCACCACGTCTTGCCGTAGTTGTCCTGGGCCGACCACCACTGTCCGCCGTTTGGCTCCGTCTCTTCGCGAAGAATCTTTCCGCCGGGAGCGATACGCAGCCGGAACGGGTTGTATGTCATGTACAGCCAGTTATCCAGCGCCCAGGTCAATCCCCCCGGCTGCCACTCCATGTTGGTGACACGCCCGGCGTTTTCGTAAAAGAGCTCCTTCCGATCCGACACCCCATCGCCATCCGTGTCGGTGTACTTGTACATGTCGCGGTTGTCGGTCTCGAGCGCCAGGATGACGCCGTCCTCGAGGGGAAAGGCCATGCGTGGCATGACCATGTTGTCGACGAACACGGTGCTCCTGTCGTAGGTGCCGTCGCCATTGGTATCCTCGTGCCGGGAAATCCGGCTGATCGGCTCCCTCGACCCGCTCCCCTCGGCGTCCCTCATGTAGGACCGCATCTCCAGCACGTACATCCGGCCGTTGCCGTCGAACGTCACGCCGACCGGACTCTGAATCAGCGGGTCGTGAAGAATGGGCTCCGCCCGGTAGCCTTCCGGCAGCAGCATCAGCCTCTGCTGGGCGCTCGGCTCCTGACGAACGACCGGGGGCCTCGGCAGGAAGTCGGCCCCCATGGCGATCTGCGCCTCGATTCCGCGGCCGCCTCCCTGCGGCGGCGGCTGGGCAGCCGGCGGCGCCTGCGGAGGGGCGGGCTGTGGCGGGGCCGCCTGGCTCGTGAGAAGCGCGCTTCCCACCATGCAGACGGAGACGATTGAACAGAGCTGAATCCAGATGCGATGCATAGATGTTTGAGAACTACAGCGATACTGGTGACGGGAGGCTCCTGCTCTGATCCTACGCCAGCCCTGCCTGGACGAGGCTTTGCGTTCGGCCGGCTGGGTCCTAAGATACGGATTCACATCCCGCTCCGGCCATTCAGGGAAGAAGCGCGGGAGCACCAGCTCGCCGAGGAGAGTTCTCGATGAAGACGACTGCGCTCAGCCAGACCGCCCGTCCCGGGCGCGCGCTCCACGTGAGCCTGTGGATCCTGCAGATCGTTCTTGCCGTCGCATTCGGCATCGCCGGGCTCATGAAGCTCACGCGGCCGATTGCCGCACTCACCGATCAGATGGCGTGGGTGACGGCGGTGCCGCCGTTGATGGTCCGCTTCATCGGCCTGTCGGAGCTGGCGGGCGCCCTCGGGCTGGTCCTGCCGGCGGCCACTGGCGTGAAGCCCGGCCTGACACCCCTCGCCGCCCTCGGCCTCGCGGTGGTGATGGCGTTGGCCCTCGGATTTCACGTCTCTCGAGGGGAGTACAGCGTACTCCCGATCAACATCGCGCTCGGCGGGCTTGCCGCGTTCATCGCCTGGGGACGGTGGCGGTGAACACCGGCCGGCTGGCGCCGCCCCACCGATTCCGCGGCACCTCCTTCCGCACGCTCTTTCCGGCTCTCGCGCTGGTACTGCTCGCATCCGGCACGCCAGGGAGCTTGCAGGAACGGGTTCGCTCGCAGGCGCCTGCTGACTTTCCTGCCTGGGTGGCCGCGCTTTCCGAAGCCGGCGGCTCCTTCGACACGGACAACCTGATCTCGAACGAACGGTCGTACCTCCAGGTGCTCCCTGCCATTAGTCACAAAGGGCTCACCGGCGGCGCATACATTGGCGTGGGCCCCGATCAGAACTTCTCGTACATCGCGGCGCTCGAACCGGAGATTGCGTTCATCATCGACATCCGCCGTGACAACCTGCTGCTGCACCTGCTGTTCAAGGCGCTCTTCGGACTCTCGGAGGGCCGAGCCGAGTACCTGGCGCTGCTGCTGGGGCGCACCGCTCCCCCCGCTTCGGAGCGCCCGAAGGACTTGCCGATCTCACGCATCATCGCGCACGTCGATCGCCCCGCTCGTTCACCATCCTCCATCGAGAGCATCAGAAAAAAGGTGGACCTGGCGATCGCCCGGGCGGGCGTGCCGCTCACGCCGGAAGACCTGGCCACCATCGACCGCTTCCACAGGCGGTTCATCGACGCCGGTCTCGACCTGCGGTTCAACAGCACCGGCCGCCCTCCGCAAAGTGGCTATCCGACCTACCGCGAACTGCTGCTCGAAACAGATGCCGACGGCCGGCAGGGGAGCTACCTCGCGTCCGAAAAGGCGTTCGCGTTCGTAAAGGCACTGCAGGCCCGGGATCTCGTGATCCCG
>JACCXG010000482.1 GCA_013697225.1 Acidobacteriota bacterium | reverse complement strand
GCGGGCTGACGCAACAGCCTCGAGGGCCTGCGTCGCGGATGAAGGCGGGCCCACGAGTCTCAGCTCGCCTGCGTTGGCCCCGGGGGGAAGCGCCGCCGGGATCGCCCCCACGTGCACTTCAAGGACCCGGACGAATGTGGTCCGCACCCCATGCAGCTGGCGCCTGACTTCGTCGGCCAACGCCCCAACGGCAATGAGATCGGGCGCGCCGACGATCGCCGGCGCATCGGCCAGCTCCAGAGACACGCCCTGGGCAAGGCGATCGGCAAGCTCCTGGAGGCCGCTCATGCCGGGCAGCCCTGCGGCTCAATCAACTCCCAACTCCCCACGCTTAACTCCCAACTGCCAACTCCCAACGCCCAACTGCCAATTCCCAGGCCAACTCCCAACGCCCAATTCCCAACCCCCAAACTCCCACGCCTCCAACGCCCAGATCCAGCGTCCTACTCTCGAACCCCCATCCGTCCTTGGGCGTTGGGCGCTGGGCGTTAAGCGTTGGGAGTTGGGAGTTGATCACTTAGACCACCGATTCCATTCTCTCAGCAATCTCTGCCGCGAGCACCAGCGCACGGCGGCCGGCCTCTCCGTCCACGAGCGGGGCGGCTCGATCCCGGACGGCCCTGACGAAGTCCGCCAGCTCGAGCCTCAGCGGCTCGTCTTTTTCCACCGGGATTGCTCCACCCTCGATGCCCGGCCGCTCCCCCCCGCGCACGAGGCGCCAGCCTTCCACTTCCTGCGAGGCGTAGTCGACCGAGACATACGAGTCCGGCTGGAAGAATCGAATCTTCCGGACCCGATCCTTGCTGATGCGGCTGGCGGTGATGTTGGCGATACAGCCGGAGGAAAACCGCAGGCGCACATTGGCGATGTCGTACCGCGATGTGAGAACCGGGACGCCAACGGCTTCAATTGACGCGACCTCGCCGACGCTCATGGCCAGGATCACGTCAAGGTCGTGAATCATCAGGTCGAACACCACGTCGATATCGAGGCTCCGATCCGGAAAGGCGCTGAGCCGGTGCACCTCGATGAATCGTGGTCCCTTGACCAGCCGCATGGCCGCCCGGATCGCTGGATTGTGCCGCTCCGTATGGCCGACGGCCAGCAGCGCCCCTCCGGCACGTGCGCTGGCGAGCATGCGGTCGGCGTCCTCCACCGAACGGGACATCGGCTTCTCGACGAGCACGGGGATGCCGCGCTCCAGAAACGGCACGGCGATCTCGCTGTGAACGTCCGTGGGAACCGCCACGACCACCGCGTCCACCTCCCCGAACAGCTCGCGGTAATCCTGAACCGGCCGCGCCGGCCACGCGGCTGCCGCCTCGGCCGCGCGTTCCGCGAGCGTGTCGACGACGGCCGACAGCCGCACTCCCTCCATCGCAGAGAGCAGCCTGGCGTGATGGCGCCCCAGGTGGCCGACGCCGATGACGGCAACGCGAAGCGCCTCAGGCACGGCTCGCCCCGGTCGTGCGCCGCCCGACAATCGCGATTGACGCCTCGTTCGCCGATGCGAACACCCCGTCGCCGTCGAGCACCAGCGTCCGGCCGGCGTCCATCGTGAGTGCCGACGCACCGCTCCTGCGCATCGCGGTAATCGTCGCGAGGCCGACGACCGGCACGTCGAAACGCATGTCCTGATTCGGCTTCGCTACCTTGACGATGCGGACACCCGGCCCGGCGAGCTTTCCGGCCCTGGCGATCACTTCGTCGGTGCCTTCCATCGCTTCCACGGCAACGACCGCCCTGTCCTTCACCGCGATGGTCTGGCCGATGTCGAGACCCGCGATGGTGTCGGCCATCCGGTAGCCGAACTCGAAGTCATTGGTCTCGTCCTCGCTCGGGGCGCGCGCACTGAGCACGCCCTCACGGGCGAGCAGCGGAGAGAGGAACGCCGTCGAATCGAGCAGATCGATCCCTTCGTCACGCAGCACGTCGGCCACGGCGGAAATGAGCGCATCCGTGTTCCGCGATTTCAGACGCCTGAGCACCGAGAGGAGGGTAAGGTCGGGGATGAGGCCGGAGAAAATCCTGACGTGCTTCACCTGGCCGGCCATCACCGCCCGGGACACCCCGGCAGCCTTCAGGAGCTTGATGCAGCGCCCCAGCTGCCCGAGGGAGATCCAGTGCAGATCGGCTCCGGTCTCCCGCGTCACATCCTCGAGCTGGGGGGACGCCTCCTCCTTGATTGCCACGACCGTGACGTCGTGGCCAAGGTCGCGGGCCCCCTGCAGCGCAAGGAAGGGAAACCTGCCGTTGCCGGCAATGATGCCAATGCGGGCCAATGACTATGCCGGCTGCGCCTTACGGATGCACGACCTCGACGGTGTAGCTGACGACCGTTCCACCTGGCAGCGTGCCGGCATCGTACATCCGGACACAGAGGTTGGTGGTGCCGCTCAGGGTGCCCGAAAGGACGACCCCCGCGGTCGCAGTGTCGTTCGCGAGCACCACGCTGCAGGCGGAGCCGATCACGTTCCCCAGGCTGAACCCGATCACCTGCCCCCCCGGTCCCCCGACGTTTGTCAGGGTAGCGGTCACCAGACCCCCGGTAGTGGTCGTCAGGGTGTGAGTGGCTGCGCCGTTCTGCGTCACGGTTCCCGAGAACGGAGTCGTCACCGGATCGGGCCGTGTCGGCGCGGTGGGGGTCGCGTCATCGCATGCCGTGAGTCCGCACGCGAGGAACAGCACGGGAAGGAGGCGTATCTTCAGCAATCGGAACATCTCTTCAATTCCTGTACGGGCGTCCGGAGCGGTCCCCGGCGCGACCTATTCGTCTCTGACCTCTTCGAGTCGGCGGCTGGGCCGCCGCAGTCCGACACCGCGGCTGGACGTGCGGATGAAATCGACAACGTACTGCACCTCGTCGCAGCGGAGCGTGGGATCGCGTTCGATCTTCGCGAGTGCCCGGCTGGTGTTCGAGTGCAGCAGGTGGCGGTACGCGCGGCGCAGCTTGGCGATGGCATCCGCCGAAAATTTCCGGCGCACGAGCCCGATTGTGTTGAGCCCGTAGATGCGCGCGCGGTTGCCAACCGTCTTCGCGAACGGCAGGGCATCCTTGGTGACGACGGAGTAGCCGCCGATGAAGGCATGCTGCCCGACCCGGCAGAACTGATGGACGCCTGAGAACGCGCCGACGTTGGCGTAATCCTCGACCACGACGTGCCCCGCCAGGGTCGCACCGTTGCCGAAGATGGTCTCGTTTCCGACATGGCAGTCGTGTGCGATGTGCGCGTACGCCATGAACAGGTTGTGATCGCCGATGCTCGTCACGCCTCCGCCACCGGCGGTGCCACGATGGATCGTGGCAAACTCCCGGACGATGTTCCGGCGGCCGATCACGAGCCGGGTGCGTTCCCCGCCGAACTTCAGGTCCTGCGGGATCAGCCCGACCGATGCCATGGGAAAAATCTCGGTCGCATCGCCGATCTCCGTCCATCCGTCGATCACAGCCGACGCGCCGATCCGGCAGTCGCGCCCGATGCTGACGTGCTCCCCGATGGTGGCATACGGACCCACAACGGTGCCTGCGCCCAGTTTCGCATCCGGGTGGACGATCGCCGTCGGGTGAATCGTGACGCCGGCGCGGTGATCGGCGGCGATCCCGGCGAGACCCAGAATCAGCTCCGCTTCGGCCACCACGCGGTCGGCGAGATAGGCCGTGGCGTGCGCCCGGGCCAGGTGCGTGCGCCTGCGCCCGAGGGTGACCTCGAGGCGCAGGCGGTCCCCCGGGACGACCGGGAGGCGGAACTTCGCGTTGTCGACCCCGCGCAGGAACGCGGCCGCACTTCCCTCGGCACCGTGCATCAGGAGAAGCGTGGCGACCTGCGCGAACGTCTCGATCATCAGCACGCCGGGCATCAACGGCGCACCAGGGAAATGCCCCTGAAAGAAGTCCTCGTTGACCGTGACGTTCTTCACGGCCACGATGCGCCGCCCCGGCTCGAGCTCCGTCACCGCATCCACGAGCGGTGACGGATAGCGATAGCAGAGGCGGTCGAGAACCTGCGGGATATTGACGGACACGGGTACGGAGCCGGCCCTACTTCTTGGCCGGCGCTGCCGGTGTCTTGCTTGCGGCGTCCAGACGCTTGATGATCTCTGCGGAGAGGTCGAGACCGGTATCCGCCCAGACGAGCTCCTCGGCGCTCAGCACCGCGTGCAGGCCCCGCTCCTTGGCGACCGCATCGATGACCGGCACGAGCTTCGTCTGGAACTCGTTCTGCAGTTCGTTTGTCAGCTCCTGCTGCTCGCTCTGCGCATCCTGCTGCGCGAACTGCAGCTCGCGCCCCAGCTTCTCGACTTCCTTCTCCATCTGCGCCCGCGCCTGATCGCTCATCACGCCGCCACCCTGCAGGAGCTTGCTGCGCAGCGCCTCGACAGCCTTCTGCTTCTCCCCCAGCTCCGCCTGCTTCTTCTTGGTGAACTCCTGGATGCGTGCCGTGGCCGTCTTTCCCTGTTCGGAGGTCGACGCGACGAACTGGAGGCTGATGAACGCGATCTTTGCGCCCTCCGGGAATGGGCGCGGCGCCTGCGCCGCAGGGGCGGCGGTCGCGGGGGGCGTTGCGGGAGGCGTTTGCGCAGCGCCGCCGGCAGGGGGCGTCTGCGCCCACGCCTGACCCGCCACGAGCCATACTCCAAGGGCTCCCGTCACCACGCTCGTCATCTTCAGCACTCTCATGTAGTCAATCCCTTTCGAAGTAGCTTCCTGCTGCCCGCTTCCTGCTGCCCGCTTCCTGCTGCCGGCTTCCTGCTGCCCGCTCGCTTCCGGCTGCCGGCTTCCGATGCCGGCTTCATAATGCGTCCCGCCCCCTCTCGCGCAGGCCAGCTCCGCGCCGCGGCGCGGGAAGGACACAGGGGGAGCTGGAAGCAGGCAGCGGGAAGCGCTCTTAGAATGTCGTTCCCACCGCGAACCGGAACTTGAACTGCTTCTCCGGCTGCAAATTGTTGTCGAACACACCGTGCCGGTTCGGGTTCATGGCGAAAATCAACCTGAACGGCACATTCAGCACGGGCATGAAGAACCGCACCTCCGCGCCGAGCGACGACTTGAATGCGCTCGCGCGGCCGACGGTCTCCGATGTCACGTCGATCTCGTGCCCGATCGGGTTGAACACGTAGAACGGGTCGAAGATGTCGCCACGCAGCCGTCCGGCGGCCGTGTTCTGGATGACATCCTCCTGCCACGCGAATGTCTCGCCGCGGTCCCGCACCTGGCCGGCGTCTGCGAACAGGACCAGCCGCACCGGCCCCGCGATGGTGATCAGGTACTCGGCGTTGAACAGCAGGCTCTTGTTGCCGCCGAGCACGAGCCCCGTGGCCGCATCACGCGGGCCGACCGTCCGGATGTCGAAGCCGCGGATGCTGTATTCCCCGCCCTGGTACAGTTTCTCGAAGATGGGCAGAGTCACCGTGCTGCCGTACGGGGTGATGTACTCCCCCTGCGCCCGGAACCCGAGGGAGGTCCGCCGGTTGAGAGGGATGTACCAGATTCCCTCCGCACGCGGGTTGATGAAGTTGGTATTGCCGCCCACCCCGGCGAACTCGAGGGAGAAGGTATAGCGCGTGCCGCTGGTGGGGAAGATCGGCTGATCGACCGTGTTGAACACCCAGCTCGGCGCCACCTTGCTGATCGTGCGGCGCCCCCCCTGCCCGATGAGCAGTGAATCCTGCAGGAAGGGATTGCTTGCTCCGAGGTCCGTGTACAACGGGTTCAGGTCCTTCACCTTGACCTGCTCGTAGCTGTAGTTCACGAACATCCGGGAGAAATCACCGGTCTGGAAGCCGTAGACCAGGTTGCCGCCGGAGGAGGCCTGCGTGAACTGGCCGATGAACCGGATTTCGCGAATGAACAGATCCAACCCGGCCGTCATCGGGCGGTCGAAGAGGAACGGCTCGGTGAACGCCAGCTGGTAGTTCCGCGCGCGGTTCCCCTGCTGGGCCGAGATGGTGAAGGTCTCCCCGCGACCGAGGAAGTTCGAGGTCTGGAAGGCGAGCTGCCCGAAGAACCCGTCGAACTGCGAGACGCCAGCGCCAAATGTCAGCTGGTTCCGGTTCTGTTCCTCGAACTTCAAGGACAGATCGATCTTGTTGTCGGCGCCGGGGGTCTTCTCGACCGAAATGGCATCGCCTTCAAGGTTCTTGAAGTAGCCAAGCTGATTCAGGCGGCGGATGCTGTACTTCAGCGCTTCCGTGTTGAACACGCCCGCCTCGACGAGGCGCATCTCACGCCGGATTACGTTGTCGCGGGTTGTCGTGTTGCCGGTGAACGTGATGCGATTGACGAAGTACTGCGCCCCCTCGGTGACGCGCAGGACGACATCGACCATGGGCGTTCCGTTCGCCGCCCCTGCCGAGGGGCCCGGACGCGGAGGACCGTCCGCTCCGTTCTCCATCGCCGGCATGTCGCGCGGCTTCAGGTCGGGAAACCCGACGAACTCGTAGTACCCGCCCGCGCCGTAGACTTCGCGTGCCTTGTCCAGCCCCTTCCGGATTTCCTTCTCGCTGTAGACGTCCCCCTGCTTCACCTTGAAGAGGGATACGAGCTGCTCGTCCTTGACGACCTCGTTACCGTCGACGCTGAACTCCCCGATGCGGTACTGATTGCCCTCGGTAATTGGAACGCGCAGCTGGATCCAGCGGTTCCTGCCGTCCTTGTCGTCCTCGAGCACCTGCAGGTCCGGCTGCCCCACCTGGGCGGTGATGTAACCCCGGTCGCGATAGTATTCGACGATCTTGTCGGCGTCCTCGCCGAACTTGTCTTCGCGGAACGTGCCGCCGCCCGTGATGAAGCCGAGCAGCCCCCGGGGCTTGTTCTCTTTGATCCTGCGCGTGAGCGCCCGATCGCTCACCTTCTCGTTACCCATGAACTCGATGTCCCGGATCCGGACCTTCGGCCCCTCCGTGACATGGAAGCTCAAATGCACGGTCTTCGGCCCCCCCGACACCTCCCGGATCTCGGGCTTGACCTCCGCGAACATGTAACCCTTCTCGGCGTAGAGCTCGCGCACGACCCCGGCGACCCGCCGCACCGTTCCCGGATCGATGAAGCTGTCGAGCCGCATCTGGATCCCGCGGTCGCGCAGCGCCTCTTCGATCTTGGACTGGTCCACCTTCTCGGACCCCGGGTAGTCGACGATGCGGACCCGCTGGCGCTCCTCCATGTTGTAGACGATCACCTTGCCGAGGGCGCCGTTCTCGAACCTGACGTCAACCGTCTCGATTCTGAGGTCGTCGAGGAAGCCTGTGGCCCAGAGCCGCTTGAAGTCCGCCAGCACAGCGGCCTCCACATCGTCATTGAACGGGAGCCAGCGGTTCTCGGACGGGGCGCTGACGCGGGCGCGCATCTCCATGTAGAAGACGTAGGTCTGCGCGTCTATCACCGAGACGCCCCCCTGCCGCTCGAAGCACGGCAGAATCGCGTAGGTGAACGGACCCCCTTCGGCCGGAGGAAGCCGCGCTGGAGCGGGGACGGTGAGGCCGCAGATGGTGGCGGGGAGCGAAACGGGCGCGCCCGCATCGGGGGGGGCAGCCGGAGGAGGTGTTTGCGCACCGGCTCCGGTCGCAGCCGCCATGGCCACGAGGAACGAGACGAGCAATCGCATAGTTCTGGAGCGCAATACCGGGTTCAACGGCCCCAGCATCGGATGAAAGGGCCTGGCCATCCGCACGGACAGCCCGTCCGTGCGGTGGCCAAGCGATGATTCTACTGTATCTTAGACGCCTCCGGCCAGCGGACGGCCTTCGGTCTCGGTCTCGCCTGCCGTGCGATAGGCCAGCACGCCGGCCTCCAGATACACCTCGATCTCGCCGCCCTTGAGCCGCCCGCGGATGAGCTCTTCGGACAGCGGATCCTCGATGTAGCGCTGGATCGCGCGGCGGAGGGGCCGCGCACCGTACGAACGGTCCTTGCAGGTCTGCTCGATGATCCAGTCCACCACATCCGTGGAGATGTCCAGGTGGATCTTGCGGTCCACGAGGTTGTCGTTCACCTGATTCACGAGCAGGCGCGTGATCGTCCGGAGGTCGTCGTCCGAGAGCGCCTCGAAGACGATCATCTCGTCGATGCGGTTGATGAACTCCGGATTGAAGGTCTTCCGCACTTCCCCGAGCACCATGTCGTTCACGCTGCGGCTCACGACGGTGGCATCGGTCGACTGGAACCCGAGCGACGCCTTCTTCTGGATGAAGCGTGCGCCGATGTTCGACGTCATGATGATGATGGTGTTCTTGAAGTTCACCCGGTTGCCGAGGCCGTCGGTCAGGTGGCCGTCTTCGAACACCTGCAGCAGGATGTTGAAGAGGTCCGGGTGCGCCTTCTCGATCTCGTCCAGCAGCACGACCGAGTACGGGTTCCGCTTCACCTTCTCGGTGAGCTGCCCCCCTTCCTCGTGACCGACGTACCCCGGGGGGGAGCCGATCAGCTTGGAGACCGAATGCTTCTCCATGTACTCCGACATGTCGAAGCGGATGAGCGCGTGATCGCTGCCGAACAGGAAATTGGCGAGCGCCCGCGCCAGCTCTGTCTTGCCGACGCCGGTGGGCCCGAGGAACACGAAGCTGCCGACCGGCCGGTTCGGGTTCTTCAGCCCGGCGCGCGAGCGACGGATCGCACGCGAGATCGCGGAGATGGCCGCCTCCTGCGAGATCACGCGCCTGTGAAGCTCCTGCTCCATCCGGAGGAGCTTGTCCCCTTCGTCCTGATTGATCGATGTCAGCGGGACGCCCGTCCACTTCGAGACGACCTCGTCGATCTCCGCCTTCCCGACCACGACCCGGCGTGAGTTGGACTTCACGTCGAACCGCTCGCGGACGAACTGCAGGTTCTCGCGTGCCTGTACTTCCTGCTCGCGATAGAACTGCGCCTTCTCGAAGTTCTTCTCCGAAACCGCGGTCTCCATCTGCTCGACCGCGACACGAATGCTGCGGTTGATCTCGCCGAACTCCTCGCTGTAGCCCGCTTCGCGCAACTTTGCCCGCGCGCCTGCCTCGTCCACCAGGTCGATCGCCTTGTCCGGCAGGAACCGATCGGTGATGTACCGGCTCGACTGATACACAGCCGCTTCAATGGCTTCGCCGGTGTACTCGACGTGATGGAAGGACTCGTACCGGTCCTTCACGCCCATGAGGACCTCGATCGTCTCTTTCTCGGATGGCGGGTCGACCTTCACGGCCTGGAAGCGCCGCTCCAAAGAGCGATCCTTCTCGATGTACTTCCGGTACTCGGCAGGGGTCGTCGCGCCGATGCAGCGAATTTCCCCGCGGGAGAGCGCCGGCTTCAGGATATTGGCTGCGTCGAGCGAACCTTCGGCCGAGCCCGCGCCGACGAGCGTATGAAGTTCGTCGATGAAGACAATGATGTTCGGGTTCTCGGTCAGCTCCTTCATGATCGCCTTGAGGCGCTCTTCGAACTGCCCGCGATACTTCGTGCCCGCGACGATCAGCGAGATGTCGAGCGC
>JACCXG010000479.1 GCA_013697225.1 Acidobacteriota bacterium | reverse complement strand
GGGGGCTTCCCTGACGCGCAGTGGTTTCCCGGCGGGAAGCTGAACGCCAGCGTGAACTGCGTTGACCGGCATGCGCGCAGTGCGCGGCGGAATCGGGCAGCCATCATCTGGGAAGGGGAGCCGGGTGACAGGCGCACGCTGACCTACTGGGATCTCTTCCGCCAGGTGAGCGCCTTTGCCAACGTGCTGAAGTCGCTTGGCGTGAAGCGCGGCGATCGCGTGGCGCTCTACCTCCCGTTGATCCCGGAACTGGCCATCGCCATGCTGGCCTGCGCCCGGATCGGCGCGGCGCACAGCGTGGTGTTCGGCGGGTTCAGTGCCGAGTCGCTCCGGGATCGCATCAACGACGCTCAGGCGGTTCTGCTCGTCACCGCCGACGGCGGGTACCGGCGCGGGCAGATCGTTCCGCTCAAGCAGATGGCGGACGAAGCGCTCGAAGCGACCCCCTCAATCCGCAACGTCGTCATCGTTCAGCGCCAGCCGGGCGCTACCTTTCCGGTGGATGTGCAGGAGGGGCGGGATCACTGGTACCACCGCCTGATGCAGCACGCCTCGTGCGACTGCGAGCCGGAAGCGATGGATGCAGAGGACATGCTTTATATCCTCTACACCTCCGGCACGACAGGAAAGCCGAAGGGCATCGTCCACACGACGGCCGGCTACCTGGTCGGCACCTATGCGACAACGAAGTGGGTGTTCGACCTGAAAGAGGACGACCTTTACTGGTGCACGGCCGATATCGGCTGGGTCACCGGCCACAGTTACGTGGTGTACGGACCCCTTGCGAACGGGGCCTCCCTGCTGATGTACGAAGGGGCGCCGGACTGGCCCCACAAGGACCGCTTCTGGGAGCTCATCGAGCGCTACGGCGTCACCATCTTCTACACCGCGCCGACGGCCATCCGCGCGTTCATGCGATGGGGGCCTGAGTGGCCCGCGCGGCGGAATCTGAGCTCTCTCCGGCTGCTCGGTTCGGTCGGGGAGCCCATCAACCCTGAAGCCTGGATGTGGTACCACGCGAACATCGGCCGCGAGAGGTGCCCGATCGTGGACACCTGGTGGCAGACCGAGACGGGCATGATCCTGATCTCCCCGCTCCCCGGGCTCACCAGCACCAAGCCCGGTTCCGCAACACAGCCCTTCCCGGGCATCACCGCCGAGATCCGGGACGCCGCCGGCAAACCCGTGGAATCGGGTGGAGGTCTTCTGGCCATCACCAGACCCTGGCCGGCGATGCTCCGGGGCATCTATGGCGATCCCGATCGCTTCGTGCAGCAGTACTTCACCCGCTGGGCCGACGGGGTCTATTTCACGGGAGACGGCGCGCGGCGCGACGAGGACGGCTTCTACTGGCTCATGGGGCGAGTGGACGACGTGCTGAACGTTGCGGGGCATCGCCTCGGGACAATGGAGGTCGAGAGCGCCCTGGTGGACCATCCAAAGGTTGCCGAAGCGGCGGTTGTCGGCCGTCCCCACGAGTTGAAGGGGCAGGCTGCGGTCGCCTTCGTCACTCTGAAGGAAGGGGTGAAGCCCTCATCCTCCATGGCCGACGAGCTCAAGGAGCACGTGGTGAAGAAGATCGGGGCGATCGCCCGGCCCGACCAGATTCTGTTTGCAGCCGACCTGCCCAAGACCCGATCGGGCAAGATCATGCGGCGGCTGCTGCGGGACATCGCCGAAGGCAAGGCGCTCGGGGACACGAGCACCCTGGCGGATCCAGCGGTGGTCGCCCGGCTCAAGTCGGAATACGCGGATAGTGAAGGCTGAGCGCCGGCGCAGGGCCGGAAACCTCAGGCGTGCGCCTTTCGTATAGTTGGAAGATCCACCGGCCGGAGCGAGGTCCCTTTCGTCTAACGCACAGGTGCACATGCCTGCTCTGATCGAAACACGCGATCTGTGGAAGACCTACGTGATGGGCTCAGAGGAGATCCACGCCCTCCAGGGGGTCTCCATCCAGATCATGCGCGGGGAATACGTGGCCATCATGGGCCCCTCGGGATCCGGCAAGTCCACGCTGATGAACCTGATTGGCTGCCTGGACACCCCGTCGCGGGGCAGCTACCTCCTGAACGAGAAGGAGGTCGCCGCCATGAACGACGACGAACTGGCGAGGATCAGGAACCAGGAGATTGGCTTCGTCTTCCAGACGTTCAATCTGCTGCCCCGCGCCACGGCACTGCACAACGTGGAACTGCCGTTGATCTACGCGGGGATGCCCTCGAAGGAGCGGCAGGAACGCGCCCGGCAGGCGCTCGAGAAGGTGGAGCTCACGTCCCGCGCGTCCCACCGGCCCAACGAGCTGTCCGGCGGTCAGCGCCAGCGCGTCGCCATCGCCCGCGCGCTGGTCAACGATCCGTCGATCCTGCTGGCCGACGAGCCGACCGGCAACCTCGATTCCAAGACCGGCAACGAAATCATGGGCGTGTTCGAACGCCTTCACGCCGCCGGGAACACGATCGTGCTCGTCACCCACGAACCGGAGATTGCCGCATACGCGCACAGGTCCATCTCCATCCGGGACGGCCTGGTCGAGAAGGACGTCCGCCGCGAAGCCGACCTCGTCGTCTGAGTTCGGGCAGGGACGGCCGGGTCAAATGGCTGCCCAGTGGCCGGCTTCCACCTCCCGTAGCGCGGCGCCTGTGTCGAACGCTTCTTCGTCGAGCATTATCCGTTGCCGGGTCGCCGCCGGATCCGGCACCGGGATGGCCGAGAGCAGCGCCTGCGTGTAGGGATGCGCCGGCGCCTCGAACAGCGACTCGGTCCCCCCCAGCTCGACTATCCGTCCCCGATACATCACCGCCACGCGACTGCAGATCTGCCGGACCAGCCGGAGATCGTGAGCGATGAAGAGATAGGTGAGATTCAGCCGCTCCTGCAGCTCCATCAGCAGGTTGACGACCTGTGCCTGGACCGATACGTCCAGTGCCGATACAGGTTCATCGGCAATGACGAACGACGGGTTCAGCGCCAGTGCGCGTGCGAGGCCGATCCGCTGCCGCTGGCCGCCGCTGAATTGATGGGGATAGCGGGCGCGCTGCGCGGGATCGAGGCCGACAAGAGAAAACAGCTCGGCAACACGCTCCACCCGCACCGCTTTCCGCCCTGCTTTGTGGATGATCAGCGGCTCCTCCACGATGTCACCGGCGCGCATGCGGGGATTCAGCGAGGAGTAGGGATCCTGAAAGACGATCTGCATCTCCCGGCGCGCTTCACGCATCCTCGCTCGCGAGAAGCTCAGAACGTCCTCTGCCCGGAACCGCACCTCCCCTGAAGTGGGCTCAATCAGCCTGAGAATGCAGCGGCCGATCGTGGTCTTCCCGCTGCCGGACTCTCCGACGAGGCCGAACGTCTCCCCCTCTTCCACCGAAAACGTCACATCGTCCACGGCGCGGATGCCCGCTGCTGCCCTGAAAAGTCCCCGGCGCCTGGGAAACTCCTTCACGAGGTGCCGTACTTCGAGGAGGGCCATCAGGCCTGCTCCGGACACGGCTGGGGAACAGGGCCGTGAGGCGGAGGTCCGGGAGGTGCGGTGGCCGGTTCAACCGCCCGGCCGTGCAGGTAGCACTTGACGGTCCGTCCCCCGCCGAAGTCGGTGATGCCGGGGTGTGCACTCGGACATGGCTCGAACCGGGACGGGCAACGCGGGGTGAAGCAACAACCCTGGGGTAGTGTCCCGGGGGCCGGAACGGTACCGGGAATGGCCTTCAGCCGCCGACCCGGGACGAGGCCGGGAATGGATGCCAGCAGGCCGCGTGTATAGGGATGCTTCGGGTCGCTGAACAGCGGACCCACAGGGGATTCCTCGACGATGCGGCCGGCGTACATGACGGCAACGCGGTCGGCCATCTCGGCGACGACCCCCAGATCGTGGGTGACCAGGAGCAGCGCAAGGCCGAGGCGGGCCTGCAGGTCCCGCAGGAGGTCGAGGATCTGAGCCTGAATGGTGACGTCCAGGGCCGTAGTGGGTTCATCGGCGATCACCACCTCGGGATCGCAGGCGAGCGCCATGGCAATCAGTGCCCGCTGGCGCAGGCCTCCTGAAAGCTGATGGGGATACTCGCGGAGCCGGCGGCCGGGCTCAGGGACGCGGACGGCCTCCAGCAGCTCGACCGCCCTGTCGCGTGCGGTGCGGCGGGTCGCGCGCCCGTGCACGCGGAGCGTCTCCTCAATCTGGTCTCCGACCGTGAAGACCGGGTTGAGGGCTGTCATCGGCTCCTGAAAGACGAGGGCGATCTCCGCGCCGCGCACCGGCTGCATCTCGCGCTCGGGGAGCTGGAGAAGATCCCGTCCCTTGAAGACGATCCGCCCATGTTCGATTCGGCCAGGCGGCTCGATAAGACGCATGATGGAGAGCGCCGTCAGCGACTTGCCGCTTCCGGATTCGCCGACAAGGCAGAGCGTCTCCCCCTTGTCGAGGGCAAAGCTCACGTCGATCACCGCCGGGACGAACTGCCCGGCGGTAAGGAAGCCGGTCGTCAGGCCTTGGACCGATAGCAGGGGCATGGACGATGTGAGGACGGCATGCGGGCCGGCGGCGGAGTGGGACTGGTCCGGAAGGGACCCGTGGAGGACCGGCGCGCGTCTGTCACTGTAGGTACGCTGTACGCGACGGCTCCGCTCACCGGGCTACGCGTTGTAGCCACGTGAGCCCGAACCCCTGCGGGGCTACCAGATATGGGGGACGGAGCATTGACACTGATCGTGGCCGAGTTTACAATGATGAGTAACTTTCCCGCGCTGCAATCCTTCAACATGCATACATTTGGCGCTCCGTCGCAGCCGCCCGCCCGGGTGAGGCCTCGGTCGGGGAGACGCCCCGGCGACGCGTTCCGGCGGTGAGGAGGTCCCAGAATGGATGACGTCGTGAACCGGATGGCCAGAGAGCTCTCCGACGCCATTGCCGCCGCCGTCGCTGAAGATGCCCGGGTCGAGGCCTGCCGTGAACGTGCGCGCGCGGCCGGATTCGAGCTGAGGGTATCGCTGGAGGCGGTGATCGGTTTCGTCAACCGGACCCCCCCGGGTGCCCTCGCCAAGCTGCCGCCCGCTTCGAAGCCGGCGCGCGCGGCGGCTGAACGCCGCCCCTTCGAGATCAGTGCGAACGATCGGCGCTTCCTCCGCTCGCTGCGGATTGCGGCCGATGAGACCCAGGAAAAGGAAGTCGAGTAGGCGGCGTTGCCGTCCAGTCCACGAGCCGGCCGTCACGCGGGATCTTGAGCGAGATCGGCTGCGTCCCGGCCGGAAGCGGGACCCCCTTCCGCGGGTTGGCGTACACCGGGTGCCGGCCATGGGCCTTGTAGTACTCCGCCACGCTCGCGTTCTTGTGCATGTTCTCCACGATCTGCCGCCAGCCGACCCCGGTGTTATAGGCGCAGAATGAAATCTCTCCCATCTGCGTGGCGTACGGAATGATGCACATCTCCGTCCTCCGGAAGTCGTAAGTCCAGAGGTCCTGGAACCACATCCCGGCCACGAACATCAGCAGCCATTCATCCCCTTTGCGGTCGGCGTTGTCGCTCGAGCCCAGCTTCCCTCCCAGCTGGCCGCCGCTCTGCTTGTCATACTTGTGCAGCAGATCGATGAGCCTGAAGCCTTTCGGCGCGCGTGACGGAGAGTAGTTGCGCAGCAGGCTCAACCCCGCCTGGATCGCGGTCAGGAGCGGACCGCGGGCGCCGTCCGCAATGACCCGCGCATCCTGAAGGAAGCGTTCCACGTTCACGAACGAGGCGAGCGGCGCCCATTCCTTGGTGCGCTTGCTGACCATGAACCCGGTGCCGATGCCGCAGTCGGGATGACAGCCGCACTTCAGCGTGCCCCAGTCGGCGCCCGGCCCCTTCAGCAGATCGGTGATGTCCGAGAGCACGCTCGAGGCCGAGAGTGGAAACCAGTCTCTCAGCGGTTCCGTGACGCCGGTCTGGCGTTTCACGTCCTCCGCCAGGTGCGAGAGTGTGTAGCGCTTCGCGTGGCGCTCGCGGTCCGTGATGTCTTCGTCCCGGCCCGTGAACGCCACCGGCTGGAAGGACACGAAGCTGATTTTGTCGCAGTTCTCCAGCGCGAAGCGGATGATGGTGCCGACCTGATCGTTGTTTACCGTGTTGACGATTGTCACCACGAGACAGACGTCGATGCCGGCGGCGTGAAGGTTCTCGATTGCCCGCAGCTTGACGTCGAAGAGGTTGCCGACCTTGCGGTGCGCGTTGGCCTCCTCGCCGATGCCGTCGAACTGCAGGTAGGCGATTCGCATGCCCGCCTCGCGCGCGGCATGGGCGAACTCCGGCTCCTGGGCGAACCGTATGCCGTTGGTCGCCGCCTGGATGCTGAAGTAACCCACCTCGCGCGCATAGCGCATCGAGTCGAGGAAGATAGGCGAGATCGTCGGCTCCCCTCCGGAGAACTGCACGGTCATCTGCCGGCGCGGCTTGATGCTCACCGCATCGTCCAGCAGCCCCTTCACGTCGTCCAGAG
>JACCXG010000469.1 GCA_013697225.1 Acidobacteriota bacterium | reverse complement strand
AGCCTTGCATGGGCCGAGGCGATTGCTGCTGCCGGTGTGCTCTCCAGCGATGAGGCGGCCCGGATTCGGGCTGCACTCGAGGAGATCCTCGCGGCGGGAAAGGACAGCTCGTTCTTTTCATCCGCTGCCGCCGCCGACGACGAGGATGTGCACTCGTTCGTGGAGCGGGAGCTGGTGGAGCGGGTCGGGGAGGCCGGCCGCCGCCTTCACACCGGCCGCTCACGGAATGAGCAGGTGGCGCTCGATCTGCGTCTGTACATGAAACGGCGCGTGCCGGAGATCCAGCGGAAGATTGCTGCACTCGTCGGCGTGATGGCGGACCAGGCGGAGAGGGCAGGG
The DNA here is from genome assembly GCA_013697225.1 of Acidobacteriota bacterium. Classification (GTDB taxonomy): domain Bacteria; phylum Acidobacteriota; class Vicinamibacteria; order Vicinamibacterales; family 2-12-FULL-66-21; genus JACCXG01. The sequence continues at coordinate 2,496 of JACCXG010000469.1, read as the reverse complement.
GGATCCGTGATGCCCTCGTACACGCACTTGCGAAGGGCCCAGCCGATTCTGGTGGCGCACTTCTTCCTCGCGCATGCCGCGGCGCTGCGGCGCGATCATGCACGCTTCGCCTTCCTGCTCGACGAGATCGACGAGCTGCCGCTTGGATCAGGAGCCATCGCGGGCACCAGCTACGCGATCGACGTCGATGCTCTCGCCAGACGGCTCCGGTTCTCGCGAGTGGCGGCCAACAGCATCGACGCAACGGGCGAGCGGGACTTCGTCTCTTCCTTCCTGCACGCCGCGGCGCTGACGATGGTGCATGTCAGCCGGATCGGGGAGGACTTCATCCTGTTCACATCGGAGGAGTTCAACTTTTTCGAGCTGGCGGACACCGCGGCAACCGGAAGCAGCCTCATGCCGCAGAAGAAGAATCCCGATCCTCTGGAACTGGTGCGGGGAAAGGCCGGCCGCGTCATCGGCCGGCTCGCCGGCTGGCTGGCGACAATGAAGGGGCTGCCGACCGGCTACAGCAAGGACCTTCAGGAGGACAAAGAGGCCATATTCGAGGCGGAGGATACGCTGCGCGGCTCGCTGGATGCGACAGCGGCGGTGGTCGCCGGTCTGACATTGAATCCCACGGTCGCGGCGGAGGCCGCGTCAGGGCTGCTGCTGGCCACTGACGTGGCGGACTATCTCGTAGGCAAGGGGGTAGCGTTCCGTGACGCCCACGAAATCGTGGGCGCGCTCGTGCGACAGCTGGTGAGGGACGGACGAGCCTTCGAGTCGCTCACGGCCGAGGAATGGCGGACGCACTCGCCGTACTTGGATGCAGGCGTCCAGGACGCGATCACGGCAGCAGCTTCGGTCGCCCGGAAACGCACACCGCAATCCACGCATCCGGACGCCGTCTCCGTTCAGTTGGATGCTGTGAAAGCGTGGATCCGCAGCGTTTCGACATAACGAGAAAAGCCAGGCCGGCAGAGTGTCTGCAGGCCTGGCTTTGCAGTTACCAGTCGAGCACGGGCGTCGTACGCCCGGCTTAGAACCGGAAAATCACGCCGAGCGTTCCACGCCAGAAACGGAACGCGCCAAGCGCGAAGTCGACATCGCCGTCTGGCGCATTGTCCTGCAGCGAACGGAAGTAGCGGACGTCGCCACGAAGACCGATGTTGTCGGTGAAGAAGCCTGCCACGCCTCCGCCAGCGTTGAAGCCGAAGTCGTTGCTGCTCGCGTTGAAGAAATCGTCAACGTCGCTGATACGGCTGCGGATCAGGCCCACTCCGCCCGAGGCGTACGGACGAATCCCGATCCCGCTCTGCCCGCCGATGGGAGCTCCCACCGTCAGGTTGGCCATCAGCGTGGTGACGTTGCTGTCGCCCCACTCGAAGTCGCTGGCCCCCGTGGTGTTCTGGAAGAAATTCGGCGAGTAGCCGAAGTCCACCTCGAACCCGACGGCGCCTGCGCCCATCCAGGCCAGTGATGCACCGAAGTTCGAGCGGCGTTCGAACTCGTCTTCGAAATCGCCGATGGCGTCAGTGAAGCCCGCCGTGCCGCCCCAGTTCATGCCGATATACGGAGTGAACAGCCAGTCTGCGGACGCTTTCGCGGGTACGCCGATTGAGACCGCCAGTGTTAGAGCCGATGCGATAAGTAACTTGCGAAGTGACATACTTCCCTCTGCCTCCTGCGACGTGCGCGTCAGCGCCGCCGCACTCAGGTCTGAGGCATCCAACCTCATCGACCGTGTTACTCAGCTTGCATTGCAAGCGGTGTGCCTGTTTGCTTCTGTGGGAGGCGTCACGTTGGGCTTGTCAGCTCGGCTGCAACACGCTGAAGGAGCGTCCACGCCAGCGTGACATGAGCTTCGGTGGTCCGGATATGTCCTACTGCAAGCCGGAGGGTAAACCGCCCCCCCACGCGGGTATGGGAAAGAAACACCTCTCCGGAGTCATTCAGCCTGTCCAGGAGGGTCGCGTTGAAGCCGTCGCTCTCCCGCGCGCGGAAGCAGACCACGCTGAACGGGACCGGCGCGCACAGTTCAAAGCCAGTGCTTGCGTCAACCCAACCGGCGAACAGCCGGGCCAGCCGCATGTGCTCCGCAAGTCGCGCGCGCAGGCCGCTGGCGCCGAAGTGGCGCAGCACCATCCAGAGCTTCAAGGCTCGAAAGCGCCGGCCAAGCTGGATTCCCGTATCCATCAGGTTGCGGACCTCGGCGTCCTCCGGTGTCTTCAGGTATTCGGGCGTGAGTGCGAAGGCCTGCCGGAGCATGTCCATCCGCCGACAGAACAGCGCACTCAGGTCAAAGGGGGTGAAGAGCCACTTGTGCGGGTTGATCACCACCGAATCGGCGGCCGCGGCATCGCGCAGAATCCATCGGTACTCCGGCACGAGCGCGGCTGCTCCGGCGTAAGCGGCATCGACGTGCAGCCAGATGTCCTCGCGCCGGCAGATCGCCGAGATTGGGCCAACGGGATCGACGCTGGTGGTGGATGTCGTTCCGACCGTCGCAACCAC